>JAFDAR010000090.1 GCA_019313735.1 Deltaproteobacteria bacterium
CCGACAATGGCGTCCTTTTCCTGGACGAACTGCCTGAATTCAAGAGAAATGTGCTGGAGGTATTGAGACAGCCCCTGGAAAGCGGCCATATAACCGTCTCGAGGGCCTCCGCCTCGGTAACCTACCCTGCCAGATTCATGCTCGTGGCCGCCATGAACCCGTGTCCGTGCGGTTATTTTACCGACAGCAGAAGACAGTGTACATGCACTCCCCGCCAGATAAGGCAGTACCGAGCCAGAATATCCGGCCCCCTGCTCGACAGGATAGATATCCACATAGAGGTGCCTTCTATAAGATATAAGGATCTATCGAAGGAATCCGGGGGAGAAATATCCGAAACCATAAAGAAGCGCGTGAACAGGGCGAGAGATATTCAGAAGGACAGATTCAAAAGCGGCATATTGTGCAACGCCAGGATGTCCAACAGGCAGATAAAAGAGCACTGTGTCCTTGGCGGAGACTCAAAGAGACTGATTGAAATGGCGGTTGACAGGCTGGGTCTGAGCGCAAGGGCCTACACCAAGATACTGAAGGTAGCCAGAACCATCGCTGACCTTGAGGATGAGAAAGATATACGCCAGTCCCACATATCCGAGGCTATCCAGTACAGAACCCTCGACAGAGAAGCAATCTAAATTGTTGGATCATTCCCCGATTAGTTGTGACTACCAGAAGGGTTCGAGGGGTCAAGGGATGAAGAAAAACGGTTTACAGTTCACAGTTCACGGTTACCGGTTGAAAAAACCGACAATTAAAAAGGAGGATTCAAGGGGTCAAGTGAAAGGTGTATCAGGGAACAAACCCTTGAATCCTGTCCCGACGAGTCGGGATTGGACCCTCTTTTCCAACTAAACTGGAGAAGAACCAATTTTTTTGCCCTTGACAGGCAGATATATTTGCGTGTATTTCCTAAGAATAATAACCGGGGACAGGTTTAAACCTGTCCCCACTATGATTACCACACACATTCGTGTGCCGCACCCGTTTTTGAAAGGAAAACTTAGGAATGAAAATCAAGGTTACAAAAGTTGATCCTGAACAGATGAAACCAAAGCCCGAAGATGAGTCGCAGTTAGGGTTTGGAAAGATATTCGCCGATTATTTCTTTATTGTGGAATATGACAGAGAAAAGGGGTGGCACAATGCCTCCATAGAACCCCTGAGACCCCTGTCACTCGATCCTGCCGCCATGTGTCTCCACTATGGACAGGAGATATTTGAAGGCATGAAGGCCTACAGGGGAAAAAATGGCTCCATCTATCTGTTCAGACCGGAAGAAAATATAAACCGGATGAACCGTTCCGCTAAAAGATTGTGCATGGCGCAGATAGACAACGACCTGTTCATGGAGGGATTGAAAAAACTTGTGCTTCTGGAAAAGGACTGGATACCGCGCGGCGCAGGCACATCGCTGTACATCAGGCCGACAATGATCGCGACGGAGCCTGCCCTCGGGGTACACCCCTCCGGCCAGTACATATTTTACATCATTGCGGGTCCGGTCGGAGCATATTATCCGGAAGGATTCAGCCCGACGAAGATATATGTGAGCGAGAAATATGTCAGGGCGGCCCAGGGAGGTGTGGGAGACTGTAAGGCGGCAGGCAATTACGCGGCCAGCCTCTATGCGGGTCAGGAGGCACTGGAAATGGGTTACACCCAGGTGTTGTGGCTTGACGCCAGGGAACGGAAATATGTTGAAGAGGTGGGAACAAGCAACATCTTCTTTGTCATAGGAGATGATCTGATAACACCCCCTCTCTCAGGGAGCATTCTCCCCGGCGTTACGCGTGATTCCGTGATCCGTCTGGCAAAATCATGGGGGGTCAACGTCCGGGAGGAACGATTGTCGATGGATGAGATACTGAGCTCCAGTGCCGACGGGACCCTTAAAGAGGCCTTCGCATCGGGAACCGCCGCTGTTGTATCGCCGGTGGGACAGATTTACTACCGTGGAAGTGAATATATAATCGGCGATGGCAGTACAGGCCCACTGACTGAAAAACTGTACAATGAAATATTGCAAATCCAGTATGGCGAAAAGGAAGACCCATTCGGGTGGAGGGTAAAGATCTCGTAATTGTTCATCTTCTAAAAGAGACCTACAACCCGCGTTAAGCCCTCCACAGAACTGTGTACAGGGCTGTTGATAAACCTGTTGATAAGATATATAAGCACCCTGTTGCCGACACCTTATACCTCATTGCCCGCAATTTAGGCAGTGGATTATATTTAACAATAACCAATAGTTATAGTTATACTCCTATTATCGCATGCTTATATTACAGACCATGACCGACTTCCTGATTAAATCTTGTCATCGGGGAAAACTCTTCCTGGCCCTGTGTGTCATTCCGGCCCTGGTTCTTCCGGGGACAACGGTTCTATCCCAGACCCTGTCCTCCGATGAGCTTACCGCGAAGATACAGACGGAGTATGATCATACAGCGGATTTCAAGGCGAATTTCATACAGGAAGCAACCGTTAAATCAATAGACAGGACAACAAGGGAGGAAGGCACTGTTTACCTGAAGAAACCTGAAAGGATGTTGTGGGATTACACAAAACCTTCCATGAAGAAGCTGGTCATAAATCCCCGGAAGGCGTGGCTGTACATACCGGATGACAATATTGTTTATGTCCAGGACGCTAAGAAGGTTCTATCCTCAAAGATGACCATAAGATTTTTCACAGGCATTGGGAGGCTGAAAGATGATTTTGAAATAGCCTTTCCCGACAGCGGTCCCATGGATACAAAAGGCAACTATGTCATGGCCCTTAAACCGCGCGGATACGAAGCCGGCATCAAGGCCCTTCTGATTACTGTGGACAAAGACAATTTTCGTATTATAAAATGCGTCTTTACCGACATGTACGATAATATTACCAGGCTCATCTTCAGCAATATCAAGTTCAACATCAACCCCCCGGATGAATTGTTCGACTTCACTCCCCCGCCAGGCGTTGAAATACATAATATCCAGGGACAGTAGGCCTGTAAAAACCTCACGCGCCCGGAGTTTCTGTCTCCTGTCTCCTGTCTCCTGCCTCCTGCCTCCCGTCTCCTGACCCCTGAATTACTCCCTACTGAAAGGAATCTCTCTGTCAAAATCCGGGGTGAGCTGGTAATTATTCACGTCCTGTATAAAAATATTGTCAAACCCCATGTCCAGGGCCTTATTTACAACAGTCTCATATTCTCCTTTCGTCACCCTCCTTCCGAGAAGGGGGTGGTCCGCAACGGCACGGATTGGAGTGTACTGAGACATGATGCTGAGAGAAACAGACGTCGACATACATCTCTTTATCGTTTCGAGGACCTCAATGCTGTTCTCCACCCTTCCGGGCAGCACCAGATGCCGGATAAGCACACCCCTTTTTGCGATCCCACCTTCGATCTCCAGGCAATCCCCCACCTGTCTTACCATTTCTTTTATCGCGGAGACCGCATGGGAGAAATAATCGCTCACACCCGAAAACTCGTACGCGTCCCTGTCATTGCCATATTTAAAGTCGGGCAGATATATATCAACAATCCCGTCGAGAAGCCTGATGATATCCGCGTTTTCGTATCCTCCGCAGTTATAGACAAGAGGGATGGAAAGTCCATTTTCGCAGGCACAAAGGAGGGCATCAACAAACCCCGAAAGATGGGGAGTCGGCGTAACCGCGTCAATATTATGGCACCCCCTGTCCTGCAGATCTATCATGATACGCGACAGTTCCGCCGGATCAAGCGTCCTGCCGGCCGCCTTATGGCTGATCTGGTAGTTCTGGCAATAGATACACCTCATGTTACAGGACGAGAAAAAGATGGTCCCCGCGCCATATCTTCCAGAAAGGACGGGCTCTTCGCCGTGATGCGCGAGGGCGCTGTCAATCATGATCCTGCCGCCAAGATCGCAAAACCCCCTTTCACCAGCCGTTCTGTCAACGCGGCACTTTCTCGGGCAGAGGACGCAGCCTTTCATAATGCCGGCAAGGATATCCGACCTCTTCTTTAGTAGCCCCTCTCCGCAGAGGCTTCGATATCCGGGGTTCACGTCCTCTATATCCTCTCTACAGCATCACGAATTTTGCCGCTCTCCACAAGTTCCAGAAACTCTTCCCCGAGGTGTTTCGAAGTTTCAACCGTCTGCCGCCAGTTTCTCATCCTCTTTGAAGGATTATCGGCATACCTCTTAAAATCCCCGCGATCAGGCACCCTGTTATAAGGCAATTTACGGATGAAATCATCCGACGGATAGACCATCAGGAGATCTTCAAGATATCTTTCCGGTGGCCGCCTGAATTTCAGTCTTTTATCCATCCATGTGGGTGTGAGATGCCATTGATGGTTGAACAGGAGGGTGATGGCGCCATTGCTACCGGCATATTTCTGATTAAGCTGGTAGTCCGTAAGCCCCCCGTCTCTGTATGTACCGTTTGGAGCGCCATATATATCCCTGACACCGGCAGCGGCAAGGGGCACCGCCGAGGAAGCCAGAAGCGCGTGTTTAAAATTTACTTTATTCAAAGCGACCGCCTGTCCTCTGAAATCGTGGTTGAGACAGAAATATGGCAGGATCGGGCTGTTGTGAAATACAACCCTCTGGAAAAACCTGTGAATCATGCGTCGGTT
>JAFDAR010000091.1 GCA_019313735.1 Deltaproteobacteria bacterium
GGAATGCACCAGGGGTAGCCCTTTGGAAACCACAGACCACAATATCGGACACACGTTTAAAAAGAGTATTCTTTCCCGAAAAAAATGGGAACAAATTTATTTTTTGTTAGGTTTGATGGACTCTTTACGAACCTGTCAACTATATGCCTGCGATAATTTGTTTAGCAAGCCTTGATCTTGAATGAAAATTCTCATAAATCAACAGAATCATCCTATGTTCCTGCAGGTGGTCCCTCTCGACACCCGGATAAGGATGGCGATCAAGAAGACCAGAAGAGCAACCAGACCTCCAGCAAAGAGGTATACCGCGCCGAGGCTCCATGTCTCCTTGATCCACCCCACGCCGTAAACGGCAAGTGACCCAACCCCGAAAACCAGAATGAATTTTATGCCGTACCCGGTGCTTCTCCATCTGCCAGGTGTATATCTGGCCACAAGGCTGTTCTCAATGGGCTGCATGCCCAGTGCGAAAAAAATGTAAATGCCGGCCGATATAACGAGCAGTTCCTGGCTTAACACGCCCATCAGGATGATGAAGGGAAGACTGAGGCCGTGGAACGCAAGGTACATCCACCTGAGATCGTACCTGTCCGCCATTCTGCCCCCCACGATCTGTCCCGGGATACCGATCATGTAGATGAACGAGGCCAGCAGCGTGGCAGCTGCCGTCTTTGCACCGGTAAGGTTATGCAAATCTATACCACTGAGAAAATCCCAGAGAAAAGAGGACTTGAGCTCAAGATAAGCCGGAAGGACAACGCTGTTGCCTCTGTAGACAAGGCCGGAAAGGGTCATGATAACACACAGGATCAGGAAATATTTCATGTTGCTGTTACCATTTTCAAAACTTGAGGTATTTTCCTTCGCCTCTGTGTGTACCGGAGTCTCGTCGATATCCACCATGAACAACATGATTCCCCAGATAATGCTAAAGAAACCGATCATCAGATAGGTGGCTTCCCAACCGACCAGCCAGTTCAGGAGGCCGGCCGCGAAAGGCGCGCTGATCATCCCAAGATTTCCCGCGACACCGTTAATGCCGAGGGCCATCCCTCTGTTCTTCACACCGAGCGATATCATCCCCATTCCGGCAGGATGATAACTGCCGGCAAAGAAACCGATAACAGCGAGGGAAAGCATCATGGATGTCCGGGTATCCGAAAAAGCGGTCAGCATGGCGCCTAAGCTCGTCCCGATAAAAAAGATTATCAGGGTAATGCGGTTATTGAATCGATCCGAAATCATCCCCCAGGGAAGAGCGGTAAGTCCGTACAGGAGATACATAAAAAAACTCATTTTCAGCACATCTCCCAGGCTCATTTTCAACGAAATCATGAGCGGTATGGCCAGCGCAGGGAATATCATCTCGTAAAAATGCGTGAAGAAATGGGCGACACAGGTAAAAATCATTATCTTTTTTTCATTATTCATAAATGGAATTCCTTGAAGTTATTCTGAAAATGACAACTGCGCATCAATTTTGGGTTTTGAGTTGTTAGCCCGCTGAACCCGCCTGAAGGGTTATCAATCTCCGAGTGTGTACCTGAACTTCGCCACTATGTTGAGCTTTGCCAGGCCGAACTCCGCGGGAAAGGACGCGAACGGGGCGGCCGATCTTATGGCGTGCAGTGATTCCACATCAAGCAATTCGTGGCCTGATGAGACGATGACACGAGAATCTGTAAGAATGCCCTTTTTCACTATTGAAAACTCAACTACTGTGGTTCCTCCCTCCCCGCGGGTAAAGGCATCGTCGGGATATGACCATCTTCTATCGATATTCTTTTTTACCTGAAGCAGATATGGATAATATCTTGTGTCCGTGCTGTCAAGGGCTATGGTGTCCACAGCGCCGCTCCCGGTGGATTTACGGATATTCTCCGGTGAATCGCGCAAGGCATTCTTTTTACTGTCGGGTGTTTCCCCGGTTTTGTTCAGGTGTTTTTCGAGACTGACGGTAAAAACTTCTTCCTCGTCTGTGCCGTCGTAGCCTCCAAGAAAACCGGACAAGGCCAGAAGAACAATATGGACCGCAAGTGAGAGTATTATAGCTGCTAAAAAAATCTTTTTTGGAATCATATTCTCTACCGTTTGGTATATTATATGTGGTACTTTCGAGATGGTTTCCATCCGGAAATGGTCTTTTTCTGTTTACTATGATATTACTTTCAAATGCAAGGCGATGAATATTTTATGAGAATGGCCCTTGGAGAGGCTGAGTCCGCCCTTGAATCGGGAGAGGTCCCTGTGGGCGCGGTAATCACCATGGAGGGCAGGGTGCTTGCAAAGACCCATAACAGCCCCATCCTGATGAAAGATCCTACCGCCCACGCGGAAATACTTGCCATCCGGGAGGCCGCAGACAGAACAGGAAATTACAGGCTTCACGGGACAACTCTTTATGTAACCATTGAGCCCTGCCCAATGTGCGCGGGGGCGATCATTCACGCGAGAATAGCGAGACTTGTATTCGGGGCCACAGATCCCAAGGGAGGGGCCCTTTCGCTTTATGGTATGCTTCATGACAGAAAACTCAATCATTTTGTTGAAGTGACAGGCGGAGTGCTTAAGGAAAAATGTAGTGAAATTTTGAGTAGATTTTTCCGGGAAAAGAGGATATGAAGGCAAATTCAGTAAGAGCGTACAGGTAGTCTATTGTTACGCGGAGAGGTACCGAAGTGGTCGTAACGGGATCGACTCGAAATCGATTTGGGGGCCAAAAGCTCTCACGTGGGTTCGAATCCCACCCTCTCCGCCAAAGAAAGGGGCCAAGTCTCAACATTTGACATTTCCAGTAGCCTGATCTGTGTGTAATATAATAAAATGTCAAATGTTGAGACCTGACCCCACGTGGATGACCCCACGTGGAGAGATGTCCGAGCGGCTGAAGGAGCACGACTGGAAATCGTGTGTATGCCCTCAAAGGTGTACCGGGGGTTCGAATCCCCCTCTCTCCGCCATATAGTATGACAGCCGGGCCCCGTGGAACGACGGATTGTGAACTCCGTCAGATCCGGGAGGAAGCAGCGGCAGCAATTTCGGCGTTTGCTACGGGTCCCCCGGCTGTCAGCTTTGACGTTCTTCGTCACTGCGGCGTACCGTAAGTACGCCTCATTCCTCAGAATTTGCGCGCCTTGACCTTGGAGCTTTTTACTTTGCCGCCCGGTTCTGATTTTTACGAGATTATCAGTTTTTAATAACATCACACAGGTGTACCCATGGAATACCTTGTCCTTGCAAGAAAATGGAGACCCCAGGTATTTGAAGACGTTGTAGGGCAGGATCATGTCGTCAAGACACTCAGGAATGCCATCAAACTTGATCGCGTAGCTCACGCCTATATCTTCAGCGGCCCCAGGGGAACGGGTAAGACATCCGTAGCCCGAATCCTGGCCAAGTCGCTCAACTGCGAAAAGGGACCTACAGAGAAGCCGTGCAATCAGTGTTCGAACTGCAAAGAGATTACAGAGGGTGTATCTCTGGATGTGCGCGAGATAGACGGAGCATCGAACAATAGTGTTGCCGAGATAAGAGAACTCCGGGAAAATATCAAGTTTTCTCCCATGTCTTCGCGCTATAAGATATATATTATTGACGAGGTCCATATGCTGAGTGGGTCGGCCTTCAACGCCCTCCTCAAGACACTGGAAGAGCCCCCCGCCCATGTTGTTTTTGTCTTTGCCACGACAGAGATATATAAGGTTCCGGCTACTATCCTCTCCAGATGCCAGCATTTTGACTTTAAGCGAATATCCGTCAGACAGATAGCGGATAACTTGGAACACATAGCAAGGGAAGAGGGAATAGGCATAAGCAACGCCGGCCTGTCCTGGATCGCCAGAGAAGGTGAGGGAAGTCTTCGGGATGCTCAGGGCATCTTCGATCAGGTCATTTCGTATGCCGGAACGGACATCAAAGATAGCGATGTGGAAGACCTCCTCGACCTCGCGGACAGACGCCTTATATTCGAGCTTTCCGACGCTGTTTTTAAGAGAAACGCCGGCGCGTGCCTGAAAATCATTGATGAGGCCTACTATTCCGGCGTGGACATAAAGCATTTTTATCAGATGTTTCTGGGGCATTTCATGAATCTGCTTACAATGAAGATAACGAATGGCGAAGGTGTATTAGATGATATTCCAGACCATGAAACAGCGGAGCTGAAAGAACTGGCGCAGGGGGCATCGAGGGATACCATACAGCGTATCCTGGACATACTGATGGCGGAAGAGGATGACATACGCAGGAGTATGGATCCACGCGTAAACCTGGAATACGCCGTGGTAAGGATGGCGTATCTGGAACCGCTTATACCCGTTGATGAAATCATTTCAAGAATGGAAGGCCTCGAAGCGAGGCTTGGAGGAGAGGGGAGACAGGATATCCCCGTAGCACGGAAGATCCGGACTGATCGGGAGGCGGTGGTCGCTGAAAGCAACCAGAGCGGGGCGGATGAGAGAACGGATGGCGATAGTCTGTGGCAGGATTTGAAGAGTTTTATAAAAGAAAAAAATCCTCCATTAAACTCAAAAATAGACAGTGGAAAATTTCTGAGTTATGAGGGCGATTGTCTTAAGATAGGATTTCCGAGAGGTTACATTTTTCTGGATGACATCAAGAGCGCACCGCAAATGAATCTCCTGACACAGCTGGCGGCGGAATTTCTCGGGAAAAGCATAACGATAGATATTAAGCTGCTGGAAGGAGACGCGCGCAATTCCAACAACACGGCGTCAAATACCGCGAGCACAACAAACAACATCAAGAACGAGGCGCTGAGACATCCCCTTGTGCAAAAGATCATGGATGTGTTTGAAGGTGCTGAAATAGTAGATATCAGGGTAAATGGCTCAAGGAGGCAATGAAATTGGCAAATAACATGGGAAAAATAATGAAACAGGCCCAGCAGATGCAGGCAAAGATGATGCGTGTGCAGGAAGAGCTGGAAGCGAAGACAGTGGAGGCAACGTCCGGTGGAGGGATGGTAACCGCCGTAGTCAACGGAAAGTATGAACTGATATCGCTGAAAATCGAAAAAGATGTGGTTAATCCGGAAGACATCGAAATGCTGCAGGATCTTGTCGTAGCGGCGATAAATGAAGGGGTGCGCAAGGCGCAGGGAATGGCCCAGGAGGAGATGTCGAAAATAACCGGCGGCCTCAATATTCCCGGTCTGGCGTAATCGGGTCTTTAATTTCGAGCTTAAGAACCGTTAGACTTTATGTAACCGTCTACGGTTGTCGGTTCACAGTTCACGGTTTTTCCAATAAACTATGCAACGATTAGCGAGACCCAACGATTGAAGTGTTTTGGATATTGATTTTAATTCTCTGTTTTTTCAACCGTGAACAGATAACTGTAAACCGTGAACGGTGATGACTTTGTCTTAGATTGCCACGTAGTTTTACTCAATCCGAAAACCGTTACAATGAAATGAAAGGTTCCAAAACATGACAGGTTACGCGCCTCCTATCCGGCGTCTCATAAAAGAGTTGACCAGATTCCCCGGAATAGGTGAGAAAACGGCCACGCGACTGGCCACTTTTGTATTGTATTCTTCCGAGAGAGATGCCGCCAGTCTCGCTGAAAGCATTATCGAGGTCAAGCAAAAGATCCGGTTTTGCTCCATCTGTTTTAATCTAACGGAAGATGATGTCTGCGAAATATGCGGCGATCCTGCAAGAGACAGGGGTGTTATATGCGTGGTTGAAGATCCTGATTCCCTTGTCGCCATAGAAGAAAGCGGAAGCTTCAGGGGCACATATCACGTGCTTCACGGTGTGCTTTCGCCCGCTGATGGCATCGGCCCTGAGTCCCTGCGAATCCAGGAACTTTTGGACAGGATATCCGGCAGCAATGTCAGGGAAGTTATTCTGGCTACCAACCCCAGCGTTCAGGGAGAATCGACAGCACTCCTCATTACAAAACTTTTGCAGGGAAAAGGTGTCAAGATCACCAGGATAGCCTTCGGCATTCCGATTGGGGGCGATCTCAAATATGTGGACAGGATGACCATGACAAAGGCCATCGAGTTCCGCCGGGGGGTATAAAACCGTCCCATGAATACCATCAGAGAAATTTCCTGTGACCGTATCACCGATACGGTAAAAGACCTCTTCATCAAGGCGAACATGGATCTTGGGGAAGATGTCCTCTCCGCCATAAAGAGGGCCGCTGAAGCGGAAGACTCGGAACTTGGCAGATATGCCCTCGATAAAATTATTAAAAATGCTAAAATTGCGAAGGATACATCCCTGCCACTCTGCCAGGACACGGGACTTGCGGTTGTATTCGTGGAACTGGGACAGGATGTTCATGTAACGGGTGATTTCAATGAAGCCGTTCAGGAAGGTGTCCGAAGAGCGTACAGGGATGGCTTTCTGAGAAAATCCATATGTGATCCCATCTCAAGAGAAAATACCGGTGACAACACACCCGCGGTTATCCACACAGAGATAGTTAAAGGGGACAGGATACGAATTATCGCCATGCCGAAGGGGGGCGGGAGTGAGAATATGAGCAGCTCCGTCATGCTGCTTCCGTCGGCAGGACTTGAGGGTATAAGGAAGCACATTGTGACCATGGTGAAAGAAGCCGGGCCCAATCCATGCCCGCCAACAATCGTAGGGGCAGGTATAGGCGGGTCGATTGAAAAATCGGCGCTGCTCGCCAAAAAGGCTCTGTTGCGCCCTCTGGGCGAGCCGAACCGGTCGGACACTCGATTGTCAAAGTTTGAAAAGGAAACTCTGGATGAGATAAACAGGCTTGGCATAGGTCCCCAGGGATATGGTGGCCAGACTACCTCCCTTGCCGTGCATGTGGAGATGATGCCTTGCCATATTGCAAGCCTTCCTGTTACTGTCAACATACAATGCCACGTTGCGCGCCATAAGGAAGCGGTAATCTGAAATCAATGAAGAATCCGAAAAGAATCCATACACCCATCACCAAAGATATCTGTGACGAATTGAGTGCCGGCGATATGGTGCTGCTGAGCGGGAGTATCATAACCGGCAGGGATACGGCGCATAAAAGACTTTCCATGCTGATAGCCGAAGGAAGAGATCTCCCCGTGAAACTCGACGGAGAAACAATCTTCTACGCGGCTCCCACACCTCCAAGACCCGGCCGGATTATAGGGTCCATAGGGCCGACGACAAGCTACCGGATGGACGAATACGCACCCGCTCTGATGCGGTCAGGACTCAGAGGAATGATCGGCAAGGGAAAACGATCTGCCGAAGTCAGGGCTGCCATCATGAAATATAAGGCCGTATATTTCGGGGCCATGGGAGGAATTGCCGCCCTGATGGCGGGGTGTGTAAAGAGGGCCGATGTTATCGCCTACGAGGATCTCGGACCCGAGGCAATCATGCGTCTGGAGATAGAAGACTTCCCGTTGATTGTCATAGATGATACAAAGGGCGGGGATCTTTACGAAGACG
>JAFDAR010000092.1 GCA_019313735.1 Deltaproteobacteria bacterium
CCAGCTCATACCGGAAAGCATTATGGGGTACTTGATTCCAAAAAGTTCAGTCATCCGTGTCTTCATAAAGTCTCCTTCTCACATTTTTACCTGCTAAACAGAAGCTGTTACTATACGTTCAGGAAATCTGTGTCAACCAAAATAGTATAGCGCGAAAACATCTCGGAACAAATCACAATCTTTTGGTGAAATAGCGAATCCACGCGACTTGGTTCATCTCCGAAAAAGTTGTCGGGCAAGGATGGTTTCCAGAATAACACTTCCGGATTTTCAAACTATTATACAGGTATAAGTTGTGGTATAATCACAGCACCTAATCGAAGAAACGCTTACCCAAAGGTAATGAAAATGAAACTACCGAAATATGCAAACTGGCATAGTTCGTCTCTGAAATATAAAGTAACTTTCCTGCATCCTCTGGTAGTTGCCCTTGTCATAGGGCTTTTCCTCTTTCTAATACTTGTTATGGGAATCATGGACCTGGGACGTCTTGATAAAACGCTGGCAGGCTTTATGGAAAACAGAGGGCTTGATATTATAACGACCGTGGAAAATGTGGCACAGGAAAATCTTGACTATCTACGACAGGCCCTTAAGAAAGGCGCAAAAGATGATAATGCTATTGTTCCACTCGGTGCAAAAGTGTTTTCCCCTCAAGAAGCCCTCGTCAAAGACCTTGTAGTCCTGGCACGTGAAATTGACGCCAAATGGAAGGCTGGACATCTAAGTAAAGAAGACCTGAAAGAAATTGCCGACCGCGAGAAATTATGGTTTGTTGCTGTTCTCAATGGACATGACAAAGTAGTCTTTAAGAGTGGAGAATTCCTCAAAGAATTTTCACCCGGAACGAATCGTGATGCGGTCTGGAACGAAGATATGATCATAGACCTCTTTGACAGGTTTGGAAAACTCAACGAGATGGGATATATTACTCTCCGTCGGAAGGATGGAAGCGGAGCCATATTGATAGCTCTTAATGATGAAGGTCTTCGTAGCTGGTGGGGTCCCAGAATTGTCATAAAAAAGGCTATCGAAGAGATTGGATGGGATCAGCAGGGATTGAGCCATCTTGTGGTAATAAACAAGTCTGGCAGGGTGCTGGGCCAGGTCGGTAATGTTCAGGAGAAGTTCAAGAATGTGGATACTATTGCCCTCGATGTGCTGAAAGGAAAGATCGAAAAAGCGAGCCGCAAGGTGACCTTCGGAGCATCCGAGCTTCTTGAAATTACAGTTCCGGTACGTCTTGACGAAAAGATTGTAGGATTTGCCCGCCTTGGCCTTAACCGTGAGAGCAGCGACAGGATATTAAAAGAAAACAGAAACAGAATGATAGTCTCCATGATCTTCATTATGGCAATAGGCATTCTGTCGATGTTCGCTCTATACCGCAGTCAGAAAAGATATTCACTGAGAATGGAAGAGATGGGGAGGCGTCTTCATCAGGCTGAAAAGCTGTCTGCCCTGGGTCAACTCGCGGCCGGAGTGGCCCATGAAATCCGCAACCCCCTGAATGCGATCAGTATGGCCAGCCAGAGAATCCGGCGTGAATATCCCCCTGATGAAGAGAAAAAGAAAAGAGGATTTCAGCATATTACAGGAATTATCAGTGGAGAGATAAAGCGCCTGAACAGAATTGTGGAAGAGTTTGTCATCTTTTCCCGAAACCGCCGCCTGGAATTCAGTGACCACTCCATCACCTATGTGCTGGAGAGAATTGTAGGTCTCATAAGAGAAGAAGCCGATCTTAAGGACATTGCCATAAAGACCGTCTGGAAAGATGACAGCCCTCTGATTATACCCATGGATGTGGACAAGTTGAGACAAGCCTTCTACAACATTCTGAAGAACGCAATGGAGGCCACCTCCGGCAGAGGCACCATCACTATCTCTGTTGAACCGAGTGGAAAGGATATGATAAGCATAAAAATATCAGACACCGGGTGCGGGTTGACGCCTGACGAGATAGACCACATATTCAACCCGGAATATACAACAAAAGAAAAGGGCCTGGGCCTCGGGCTTTCCCTGGTACATGAGATAATACGAGGCCACGGCGGAGAGATTCATGTTGAGAGCAAGGTGGGATCTGGAACAACATTTAATATCCTGCTTCCCGTGGAAAACAGAGAAAAGGATAAGGAATGATGGGCAAACTGAACATACTGGTTGTTGAAGACGGGCAGTCGCAAAGAGAAATGCTTAAGGATTTCCTCGCCGGAGAAGGGCATAAGGTCGCGGAAGCCGAGGATGGAAACACCGCCATACAGCAGGTACGGGGCGGTCATTTCGATTTGCTCCTCCTTGATTTCAAAATGCCTGGAATGAACGGAATAGAAGTACTGGAGAAGATAAAGAACATCAACCCGGAAATCAGTGTCATAATGATGACAGCGTACGGCACAATAGAGACGGCAGTAGATGCCATGAAGCTCGGTGCCGTGGATTATATTGCCAAACCCATTAATCTGGATGAGCTGATCATCCTTATTGACAGAATCGCGGAAAGGCAGACCCTCCTTAGAGAAAACGAGATCCTTCGCCAGAAACTGTGGAAGAAAGAGATTGCGCCAGGACAGATTATCTATAAAGACCCCGGCATGGAAGCTATAATAAACATGGTGGGAAGGGTCGCGTCAAGCCGGGCTACCGTGCTAATCATGGGGGAAAGCGGAACAGGCAAAGAACTGTTTGCAAAACTGGTTCACGCGACAAGTCCCCGCTCAAAAGAACCTATGATCGTGGTGAATTGTGGGGCCATTCCAGAAACCCTGCTGGAAAGCGAACTCTTCGGCCACGAAAAGGGGGCATTCACCGGGGCAATCGCGCGGAGGATAGGGCGGTTTGAAGAGGCGGACGGAGGCACACTTTTCCTCGATGAGATCGGAGAGCTTTCTCCTCCCGTCCAGGTGAAGCTTCTGAGGTTTCTTCAGGAACGCGAATTCCAGAGGCTGGGCGGAAATCAAACCATACAGGCGGATGTCAGGATTATCAGTGCGACAAACCAGAACCTCGAAGAAAAGGTAAAAGAAGGAACCTTCAGGGAAGACCTCTACTACAGGTTGAATGTGGTTTCCCTGACCATTCCTCCTCTCAGGGACAGAAGGGGGGATATCTCTATATTAACAGAATATTTCATAAAACGATTTTCCTCGGAAAATGATAGAGACCTAAAAGGATTAAGCAGTGAGGCCATGGATATTCTCCTGAAATACGATTATCCGGGAAACGTGAGGGAACTGGAAAATATTATCGAGAGGGCGGTAGTTATAACAAGAGGCCAGGTTATATCCATAAAAGATTTGCCATTCGAAGCAGTTCTCCCTCGCCATTTTACCGACCATAAAGATGAGGGGACCCTCAGGCACGAAGTTGAATCCCTGGAACGCGAGATGATAGAACGTGCCCTGGATGGGGCCGGGAATAACCAGACAAAGGCCGCGGAACTTCTGGGAATCACCGAGCGAACGCTCAGATACAAGCTGAAGAAGCACGGCCTCAAGTAGTGAACGGTTACATATGATTCTGTTGATTTATGAGGATTTTCGTTCAAGATCAAGGCCTGCGAAAAAAATAACCGCAGGTATATAGTTAATATTCCGAGGATTATTTTTTGAGCATAACGCAGAGATTGGGCGAAAAGACCATTAATGAACAGGATCATACATGGAGAGCAAAAGGATGACCGATAACAATTCGGGTGCAAAAATCGCGGCGGCGGCCGGGATGATTCTGGCTTCCAGAAGGCTTGTGGTGTTCACCGGCGCGGGTATCAGCACCGAATCGGGAATCCCGGATTTCCGGGGTCCGGGGGGAATCTGGACAAGATTTGATCCCGAGGACTTCACCATACAAAAGTTTCTCAGGAGCGAAGAGACCCGAAGAAAACAATGGAAGATATTGTTAGAGGGAAGTCTGCTCGCGAATGTCAAGCCAAACAGGGCTCACCTTGCCATTGCCGAACTGGAAGACATGAGCAGGCTTGATTGTGTCATCACGCAAAATATCGACAATCTTCACCAGAAAGCGGGGAACTCTCCGGACAAAATATTCGAACTGCACGGTAACATGCAGTGGGTCAAATGTCTGGATTGTGGTGAACGATACCCGGTGGAACACATCAGGGAAAAAATAAAGGATGGTGACGAGGTGCCCGAATGTGAAGTATGCCACGGCATCCTCAAACCCGATGTCGTGTTCTTCGGGGAAGCCCTTCCTCCTGAAGTGCTGGATGCCGCGACAGCGCATTCGATGCGTTGCGACCTGTTCCTCGTTGTGGGATCTTCCCTTGTTGTGCATCCGGCGGCCTTCATGCCGGCATATGCCAAAGAAGCGGGCGCAAAGCTTATTATCGTCAATATCGGCGAAACTCCATATGACTCCAGCGCTGACATACTCATCGAAGGAAAAGCCGGTGATGTGATGTCGAA
>JAFDAR010000093.1 GCA_019313735.1 Deltaproteobacteria bacterium
GGTGGGATTTATAAGGAATCTTCCGAAGGAGCTTGCCTCAGCCTTCCGCGCGACACTGGAGGAGCTGGATGAGGCCGATCTGCTCCTCCATGTCATAGACGTGAGCAACCCGGGATTTGAGGAACAGATCGTCGCGGTGGAGAAGATACTGGAGGAGCTGGATCTTCAAAGGAAAAAGTGCGTGCGCGTATTCAACAAGGTGGATCTCTTCCCGGACAGGGATATCCTGGACAATCTTTGCCGCCGATTCGACGCCATCCCCATATCGGCGCTGGACCCCAAAACCCTTCCCCCACTCCTCAAGAAAATGGGGTCAGGTCTTGCGTTTTGCCTTTTGGGGGCTGCCTCAAATTACTCTCATGGCAAAAAGGCAAAACGCAAGACCTGACCCCATTCTATTTCTTTCCTGAGGCTATCTTGCTTACCCGCGAATAATGTAACCCGGTATAATCGCCTACGTCCTTTAACTTCGAGTGATGGCCGTGCGGCATATCGCTCCCGCTTTATTGTTTCTTCCGTTTCAGGCTTATCAATCAAGTCCCCCGCCTTCCTGACAAATCCTTCTCTGCCTAATATGAATCCACCCTTCGCCTTTTTCAATGGACTCTCACATGTTAAACCCTCTTCGACAAAATGAATGTATTGCTTTGCGGCTTCAGGCTTTGAGGAATCAAACAGGCCCAATAACCAGTCCGTGTGCAGAAAACCCGGTTTCATCTCGTATCCCGCCGTTGCCATTAATGATGACCAGGGCCATTTGTCTGGCGAGGAAACAAGCCCGGCTCGGACGGGGTTCAGTACAATATAGCGACTGAGTTCAAGGAGATAGCTCTCTTTTTCAACAAGAAAAGCCTTATAACGGCCCTGAAAGAGATGTCCCGATCTTTGATAGCGCAGGTTGATTTTTTGTGTAAAAACACCATTGAGCTGACGCATCCCTGCTGAAAGATTGGCTTGCGGAGTTTCAACCAAAAGATGATAATGGTTGGTCATAAGGCAGTAGGCGTGGATAATCCACCCATAACGATCTACAACATCTGAGAGGACCTGCAGAAATATTTGATAATCTTCTCTGTCGAAATAGATGTCTTGTCGCGCATTGCCCCGGGAGGTTACATGGTAAAGGCCTCCCTCAACTTCTATTCTAATCGGTCTTGCCATGCTTTTGGCTTTATATCAAAAAAAGGCAAAACGCAAGACCTGACCCCATTTTTCTTACCTTGCGGTGGTAGGTTATCGCGAAACGATGGGCCTCGTCTCTGACCCTCTGAAGGAGGAGGAGCGCCCGTGGATGCCTGTCAAGATAGAGGGGATTTTTCCGGCCCGGCAGATACACCCTGTCCCGGTCTCTGAAAACAGTGGAGCCCACCCCTGCCGGGCGTGTGCGTGATTTCTTCGCGAGGCCGACGACGTCCACTCCTTCCAGCCCCAAACCTTGAAGCACGGAGAGGGCGACTCCGAGCTGTCCCTTTCCACCGTCAACCACGATCAGGTCGGGCATGTTTATCCCCTCCCTGTAACGCCTTTCCAGCACCTCGCGCATCATCCCATAGTCGTCGGCCCCTTCCTCCGTCTTTATCCTGAACCGCCTGTAGCCTGATTTTTCCGGGACTCCCCGATTGAAGGAGACCAGCGAGCCGACGGCGTATTGCCCGCCGATATTGGATATGTCAAAACCCTCTATCCGGCAGGGTATCTTTCTCAGCTGGAGACATTTCGCGAGGGTCTCCAGCGACTCTTCGTCATTCGCCTCCAGCTCTTCTGCCGCCCGCAGGGCATTCTCGGCGTTGGACAGCGCCATGGCAAGAAGCGCCTTTTTGTCCCCCCTCCGTGGAACTATAAGCGAGACTCTTCCGTTCTTTTTTTCACCAAGCCACTGCTCCATGGCCCGCGCGTCTTCCACAGGTTCGGGAACGATAATCTCCCCGGGCACGGTCACACCTGCGCTGTAATACTGCTTCAGGAGAGACGAGAGCGCCCCGGACGATTCCATCCCTGTCTTCAGGATGGGGAAACCACGGTGCCCGATGATGGCCCCCTTTCTTACATATATGGCGTATACCTGAATCCTGTCCCCTTCTCTGTAAAGGCCGAAGATATCCTGATCTTTGAAAGAGGCGGAGACTATCCGCTGCTTTTCCAGCGTTGCCTCAACCGCGCCGATCCGGTCTCTTATCCGCGCCGCCTCCTCAAAATCCAGCCCTTCCGCGGCCCTGTCCATCCGCGACCTCAGTTGCCGGACGAGGCTGCCGCCGCGCCCCTCCATAAACAGGATCGCCTCCGCCACAATCTTCCGGTAATCTCTGTCTGTAACAAGACCGCAACATGGCGCGAGACATCTGTTTATCTGAAACTCCATGCAGGGTCTCTTCCTCGTCTTGAATTCCAGGTCCCGGCATGTCCGGAGTGGAAATATGCGATGCAGATAGCGAAACGTTTCCTTCATCGAAGCGCTTGATGAATATGGCCCGAAATATCTCGCCCCGTCTTTTTGCACGCGCCTCACTAATTGAAAACGGGGAAACTTTTCCTTCGTGTCGATCCTTATGCTGTAAAAGTTTTTGTCGTCCCTCAGGTTGATGTTGTACCGGGGCCTGTGCTTTTTTATCAGGTTGTTCTCAAGGATCAGGGCCTCCTTTTCCGTCTCTGTGACGATAAATTCCACATCCCTTATCCTGGAAACCAGAAAGGGGATCATCCTCCTCAAGTCCGTCCCTCCGAAGTACGAACGCGCGCGGGCACGCAGATTCTTCGCCTTTCCGACGTAGATAATCCGCTCGGATGCATCCTTCATGAGATAAACGCCCGGACGGGCGGGTGCGGTTTTTATCTTCTCTTCCAGTCGATCCATATTTAATGCTCTCGTAGTAAATGGGGTCAGGTCTTGCGTTTTGCCTTTTACGCCTTTGGGAGGCCGCCTCAAATTGTTCTCATATCAAAAAAGGCAAAACGCAAGACCTGACCCCACCATATCCCCAATTATTCCCACAGCCCGATCTCTGTCTCTACCCGCGACAGTTCTCTGATCTCGTCCCTGATCTTTGCCGCCTTTTCAAATTCGAGGCCTTTGGCCGCCTGCCTCATCTCTCCTTCCAGCCTTTTTATCATGGCTGGAACATCTCCGGATATATACGCCTTCATCTTCTCCTCGACGCTGACGGTAACATAGTCCGCTTCATAGACGGAGCTCAGGATGTCGCTTATCTCCCTTTTAACAGACTCTGGCGTGATATTGTTCTCCTCATTAAAGCGCTGCTGTATCCGCCGCCTTCTCTTCGTCTCGTCAAGACATGCCTGAATGGCGCCTGTAATCCTGTCCGCGTACATTATGACCTGTCCTCTTATGTTTCTCGCCGTCCGTCCACTCGTCTGTATAAGCGCGCGCTCGGAACGCAGGAATCCCTCCTTGTCCGCGTCAAGGATGGCCACAAGGGAGACCTCCGGAATATCGAGCCCCTCTCTGAGCAGATTTATCCCGATAAGGGCGTCATACTTTCCCAGCCGGAGATCCCTGATGATCGCGACCCGGTCAAGGGTTTTGATATCGGAGTGAAGATATGCCACTTTCATCCCGAGATCGTGATAGTGCTCGGTAAGATTCTCCGCCATCCTCTTTGTCAGCGTGGTTACAAGTACGCGATCCCCCTGCGCGGCCCTCCTGCCGATCTCGTCGAACAGGTCATCCACCTGCCCGGCGACTGGTCTGATCACGATCTGGGGGTCCATAAGTCCGGTGGGACGTATTATCTGTTCCACAGTTACCCCTCCCGATTTTTTCAGCTCATAGTCCGCCGGGGTGGCCGATATGTAGAGCCTCTGGTTCGAAAAGGTCTCAAACTCCCTGAAGGTAAGGGGCCGGTTGTCAAGGGCGGAGGGCAGCCGGAACCCATATTCTATAAGGGTTCCCTTCCGGGATCTGTCCCCCCTGTACATGGCGTTTATCTGGGGAATCGTGGCGTGGCTCTCATCGATGATCACGAGGGCATCTTTGGGAAGATATTCCATCAGCGTGGGGGGTGGCTCTCCCGGCTCGCGCCCTGTGAGGTGACGGGAATAATTTTCTATCCCCTGGCAGTATCCCATCTCCTCCATCATCTCCAGGTCAAATTTTGTCCTCTGTTCAAGGCGCTGCGCCTCAAGAAGTTTGTTCAGTGATCTCAGACTGTCAAGGCGCGATGCCAGCTCGTCCCTTATCGCGATGATGGCCTTTGCCAGTGTGTCTTTTGTGGTCACATAGTGGCTTGACGGGTATATGGCGGTCCTGCCGATCCTGTCCAGCTTCTTCCCCCGGAGGGGATCAACGAGGGATATGGACTCGATAACATCCCCGAAAAAATCCACCCTTATCGCCCTCTCTTCTTCATACGCGGGGAATATCTCCACTACATCCCCACGGACACGAAAGGTGCCGCGATGAAAATCGATATCGTTGCGTTCATACTGTATCTCCACCAGTCTCCGGAGAAGGTGATCCCGCCCAATTTCCATATCTTTTTCCAGAGCTATCTGCATGCCGGCATATTTGTCCGGGGCACCTATCCCATAGATGCACGACACGCTGGCCACGACAATTACATCCCTCCTCTCCAGCAGCGAGCGGGTGGCCGAGTGGCGCATCTTGTCTATTCTGTCGTTTATGGAGGAATCCTTCTCGATATAGGTGTCGGTGCCCGGCATATAGGCCTCGGGCTGGTAATAGTCATAGTAGTGGGCGATGACGAGGGAGGTCCTCTGCGTCGCCTCAATAACATTCGCGATGGTAAAGGTCTTGCCGGAGCCGGTGACCCCGAGAAGCGCCTGGTGTTCCACTCCCCTCTCAACACCCTCCACAAGCCCTGCTATTGCCTGAGGCTGATCCCCTTCTGGTTTGAAACTTGTAACGATCTTGAATTGTTCCATCCGGTATTCTCCAAAGCTTTGCGTGACCAAAGATTTGATCTGTTTGTGACCCAAAGATCTGTTTTTGTCAATAGTTGAAAAAAGGGCCTGACCCCTTTTCCGATATGTTGACTTTTCCTGAAAACAGGGATAACCTACAGACAATTGAAGGGTTTGATTGCCTTATCTTCCTCTTTTACCTCCCATCCGGGAAGGAGGAAATCTGCGACGTTGCAATCCGGGATTGATCCTGTTAACGAAAGTTTATTAAAACCATCGTGGAATACGACCTTATCTTTAAGCTGATCTTATTGGCTGTCCTTCTCGTACTGTCGGGATTTTTTTCCGGCTCCGAGGCGTCCATATTCTCCCTTACCTCCCTGCATCTCCACAAGATGAAGGAGGAAAAGACCCCCTTCTCGGCCTCCGTCAGAAAACTGCTGAAACAGCCCAGGAGACTTCTTGTCACCATTATCGCGGGCAACGAATCCATAAATGTTGCGATCGCCGCCCTGATGACATCCGTCTTTATCTATATCTTTGGAACCGAGGGCAAATGGATGGCAATAGCCGTCACAAGCATCACCCTCGTTATTTTCTGCGAGGCAATACCAAAGACCTTCGCGGTTACACACCCAATACGATTTTCCAGCGCCGTTGCGCTTCCGCTGACCCTGTTCTCCGGACTGCTGCGCCCTGTGGTCTGGTCTCTTGAAAAGATATCAGACCTGTTCGTATCGGTCTTCGGCAAGGACGGCACGGCAGGGAAGAGGGCTCTGACCGAAGACGAATTCAAGGCGCTGGTTGACGCGGGGCACCAGGAAGGGGCCTTGGAAGAATCCCAGAAAGACCTGATTCACAGGGTATTTGAACTTGCCGACACGAAGGTATCGGACATGATGATACCGAGGGTTGACATGGTCTGCCTCCCGATCTCCATGAATA
>JAFDAR010000094.1 GCA_019313735.1 Deltaproteobacteria bacterium
TTATGGTTCAGGATCGGTGAGTTCGGGGAGCATAACCCTTTCAAAGGATATAGAAACGGATATAGAGGGAAAAGAAGTGATTATCGTGGAAGACATAATAGATACCGGAATCACAATGGCATTTCTGCGGGAGAGACTTGAAGAGAAAAACCCGGATTCTATAAGGATCTGTACATTAATAGACAAAAAGCAGAGAAGAGAGGTCCCCATCGATGCGGACTATGTGGGGTTTGATTTGGACGAGGGATTTGTTGTAGGATACGGACTTGATTTTGATGAAAGATTCAGATGCCTGCCGGATATTTATGTAATTGAAGAGTGATGAACTCGTAAAAAGTCAGAAAACACCATTTTTTGTCATTCCGGCGGAAGCCGGAATCCAGTAGTTTCAATATGTTCTGGATGCCGGATCGGGCCTGCCCCGTACCGGATACGGGGTCCGGCATGACGTTTTTGGGACTTTTTACGAGTTCATTAAGAGGGACAATTTCGCAAAAACCACCAGGGAGCAGAGCCGTGATTATTCAGTGTAAAGAATGCGGGACAAAATATAGATTTGATAAATCGCAGATAGAAGGCGAGGGGATATGGGTCAGGTGCAGTCGCTGCGAGGCGGTTTTCTTTCAGGAGAATCCTCTGGCGGAAATCGCTTCGTTGATAGAATCGATGGAAACGGGAGGAGAACCCCCCGGAGAGATAAACGAAGAGCAAGCGGAAGATATAGACAGGATGTTTAGTGAGGCTGAAACGAAGGATGATGGGCAGGAGCCCGAACAGGAAGAGACCAGTGAAGCTGCTGATGAAATCATAGACGATAGGGGAGCTGGAGGAGAACCCCCGGGAGAGATAAACGAAGAGCAAGCGGAAGATATAGACAGGATGTTTAGTGAGGCTGAAACGAAGGATGATGAGCAGGAGCCTAAGCAGGAAGAGACCAGTGAAACTGCTGACGAAATCATAGACGATGCGGGGGAGTCAGGAAGAGAGGAAATCCGAAGGCCATCGACTTCCGGCAGAAAAATAGCGCTTTTCCTGCTGATCATCTTAATATCGGGTGGAATTTATCTGTGGTTTTCCCCCCATACAAGGGATGTGGTTTCAACTGAGGTCTTGTCCAGGGTAGAAAAAATCTTCGGGATAAAGAGCAATAATGTTCCAGATACGGGCTTGTACGAACTGGAAGTGAGTCTGACAAACGTGAAGGAGCGATTTGTGAAGAACCTGATTGCCGGAGATATTATGGTGATCGAAGGCTTCGCTGTAAATAATAACGAATGCGCGGTTTCCAATATAAAGATCAGAGGAAAAATACTGGATTCATCAGGGAACGTTCTTTCCGAAGAGGAATCTAACTGTGGTAATATCCTCACGGATGACGAACTGAAAGGCCTGACGGAGAAAGAAATCAGGAAAGAACTCTCCAATCCTTATGGCAGGGAGTTTTCCGGCATAGACATAAAACCAGGTAAAGAAGTTCCTTTTATGCTGGCGTTCGTTATGCCTGCCGGCGAGGCGAGTGAATTTGTCGTTGAGCTTGCGGGCATAGAGGTCGCCGAGAGTAAATAATGCCCATCCAGGAACGATGAGCTTGTAAAGTTGAAAAACGTCCCTTCTCGTAATCCCTTCTTACGCCGGGTCCCAGTTATATCAGAGGGTACAGCTTATCCGAACTCTTTCAGGACTCGATTGGGATTTTCCTGGATGACAGCTTTTTACGAATTCATAAAAATAGATTTTCCAAAAAATGAACAAGGGGGGAAGTTTACGTGTTACTGACGCGCAAGGTTAAAATAGCTTTTTCCCTTCTATTCTTGATAACTCTTGGGGGAACCGTAGGGTATCATTTTCTGGAAGGATGGTCCCTGGCGAATTCCTTTTATGCGACAATAGTAACCCTCGGTACAGTGGGTTTCGGCGATTTTTACCCGGTAACCCCGACGGGGAAGTCATTTGCAGTTTTCATTATCGTTTTTGGCGTGGGAACTATGGCCTATACCTTTGCAATGATAATGGAGACCTTTATGAAAGGGCGTTTGAAGAAGATATTGGGGAGAGGTAAATTGGAAAAACGAATAAAAAAGATGGGGAATCATTATATTGTCTGCGGTTGCGGGAAGATAGGCAGGCTTATCTGCAAAGAACTGTCTCGTGAAGGGGTCGAGTTTGTCGTTGTGGACAACAACCCGGAGGTAATACAGGGTATTGAAGACAATGGGTTTGCCTATGTAAATAGCAGTGCGGCGGAGGACAAAACCCTGCTGGCTGCGGGAATAAAAAGGGCCAAGGGTGTTGTCTGTGCTCTTCCCACGGATGCGGACAATCTTTATGTTGTCCTGGCGGCAAGGGAACTGAATCCTGAAGTATACATACTCTCCAGATTTGAAGACAATGCTTCGGAACGCAGGCTGATGAACGCGGGGGCTGACAGAGTCATATCACCTTACAGGGTGGGAGGAATGAGAATGTCTCAAGCTATCCTGAGACCCGCCATGCTGGACTTTATAGAAATTACCACAAGGAGACAGAGCCTTGCGCTCAGGATGGAAGAGTTGAATGTCTGCGAAAATTCGCCCGTTGTCGGTAAAAATCTGGAAGATTCCGGGTTGAGAAAAGAGTATGGCCTGATTGTGGTAGCTGTCGAAAAAATATCAGGAAAAATGGTATTCAACCCGATGGCCTCTTATGTAATAGAGGCAGGAGATAAACTGGTTGCACTTGGCGAAGAAGAGAATCTGGTCAAGTTTTCCGGGATGTGCCAGACGTGATGGTGCCTTTATTCTTCTGTCACTGGCAAGGGTATAATCCCCTCTCTTACAATAACCGGTGGATCAACGGTTGTGTCCACAATGGTGGAACCTGCCCCGCCCGGCGTCCTGCCTCCGTTGATGACGGCATCCAAATTTTCCCCGATGCTGTCCACCACCTCTTCAATCGATACACATTCTTCCCGCCCGGAACGATTGGCGCTGGTAGCGGTGATGGCGCCGGAGAGACTCTGCGCGAGGAGAGTGGCGACTGGATTACTGGACAGGCGGATGCCTATTTTTCCCGTTTTTGCAGTCAGTTTTCCGGGGACATCTTCAGACGCGTTAAAAAGCAGTGTAATTCCCCCGGGCCAGAATCTATCCATGAGGGTTTCGGCTGCCGGGGTGATATCTCTCGCGAATGTTGCCACATCTTCCCGGCTGCCTATAATTATGGAAATGGGTTTGTCAAAATCCCTCCCCTTGATCGCGTATATCTTCTCCAGGGCCTGTGCATTTCCGATGTCAGCGCCGAGGCCGTAGAAGGTCTCTGTGGGGTAGGCGATGACGCCCCCTCCCTTCATAATCCTTACCGCTTCCAGTATTGACGATCCGTCGGAATTTATCTCTATCATGGGAACCATTTTTTCACCGCGGGATACAGGCAGGAAGCAACAACCGGCCTACAGCTCCTGCTGTTTTTTCTCGACATTATCAGCCATTTCCCTGATGTACACATCCAGCTTCCCGCGGAGATTTTCGTCTTCCAGGGCGAGTATCCTGATTGCCATCAGGGCGGCGTTTTTTGCCCCCGCTTTTCCTATGGCCATCGCGGCCACGGGTATCCCTCCCGGCATCTGCACCGTGGAAAGAAGCGCGTCGAATCCGTAGAGGGGAGACGCGGATGAATCGAGGGGGACACCGATTACCGGCAGTGGTGTCTGCGACGCGATGACGCCTGCGAGATGCGCCGCCATGCCCGCTCCGACGATGATAATCTTGACGCCGCGCCCTGCAGCCCTGCCCGCGAACAGAGATGTCCGCTCCGGCGAGCGGTGCGCGGATGTCAGAAACAGTTCATGCGGAATCTGAAACTCTGTGAGGATTGATGCCGCCTCTTTCATTATGGGAAGGTCAGAGTCGCTTCCCATCACTATACTTACCAGCGTTCCTTTTTCTTCTTTCATTTTTTCTCCTTTAGCGGGAGTCTAATGCCTGAAATGTCTCCTGCCGGTAAAGATCATGGCGATGCCGTGTTCGTCCGCGGCTTTTATAACTTCTTCATCACGTATCGAACCGCCGGGCTGTACGATGGCTGTAACGCTCGCCTCTGCTGCCATGTCAACGCCATCCCTGAAGGGGAAGAAGGCATCGGACGCAAGCACAGCCCCCTTTGTTGGCAGATTTGCCTTCATTTTTGCCAGATGCACCGAATCCACCCTGCTCATCTGTCCCGCGCCGACTCCGACCAGCTGGTCTTTTGTCGCGAAGACTATGGCATTGGATTTCACATTTGTAACCACTCTCCAGGCAAAATCAAGCGCCTGGTATTCCTCTTTTGTGGGTGTTCTTTTGGTTACCACCTTCGCCTTCATGATGTCGTCTCTGCCGGGATCTCTTTCCTGTACGAGGAGACCTCCCGCGACCCTTCTG
>JAFDAR010000095.1 GCA_019313735.1 Deltaproteobacteria bacterium
CGTTCACAGCTTATCCCAACTCGTCAGGATTTACGGTTGAAAAAAAAGAAGATTTATAAAAAATTGCCCAGGGAACAACTGGCAGGTCAAAGAAATACGGCAGAAAAACAGACATGTACCAGTGGGGACAGGTTTAAACCTGTCCCCGATTATTATATTATATTGACAAGAACCCGTTAAAAATATATGAAAATAACCTACTGAGTATTTACAAAATATATATACACCATAACCGCATAAATGTTTGGCATTATTGCCATAGAGTATGCGACAAACACAAGGAGGAAAGCATGGACTTTGCATTACCCGAAGAAATGAAGATGTTGCAGGATATGGCCTACAGGTTCGCCCAGACAGAAATCGCGCCCGTCTCGGAGGAATGCGACAGGGAAGAAAGCTATACACCGGAGATTAGGAAGAAAGCTGCGGAAAACGGCCTCGTCGGCGCATGGATACCGGAGGAATATGGTGGAGCAGGCGTTGGAATACTTGGCAACGCCCTGGTAACGGAACAGGTCTCCAGGGTTGACATGGGTATCGGCCTCAACATAACGGCCGCCGGATTTGGATGCGAAGCGGTTTATTACCACGGCACGGAAGAGCAGAAGAAGAAATATCTGCCCCCTGTGTGCAGAGGTGAGCAGGTGAGCGCGGGAGCGTTTACAGAACCGAATGCCGGAACAGACGTGGCCGGGTATGGAACAAGGGCTGTAAAAGATGGTAGTGACTATATCATCAACGGGAGCAAGATGTTCATCACAAATGGAAGCGTCTGTAACTGGATGGTATGTCAGTGCATCACCAATCCCGAAGAAAAGACACATCACAGGTTCAGCCAGATAATAGTCCCCGCTGATGCCACCGGTGTCACGAGAACCAAGATCCACGGGAAGATGGGGATCAGGGCCAGCGATACTGCTGAGATCGCCCTCGAAGATGTTCGGGTACCCCAGGAAAATCTGGTTGGTGAAGAGGGAAAAGGTTTCTACCAGTTGATGCATTTCTTTGATATAACAAGAATCCTGGTAGCCGCGCAGGCACTCGGCATTTCTCAGGGTTGCCTCGATGAGGCCGTCAAATACGCCAAGGAAAGAACCGCTTTCGGCAAACCGCTCGGCGCCTTTCAGATTACCATGCAGAAGCTTACAGAGATGGCGGTCAGGGTAGAAGCTCTGAGAAACCTTGTTTATAAAGCCGCGTGGTCAGTGGACGCGGGTCATCCTGATTTTCACCTCGGAGCAATGGCCAAATATTACGGTGGCCAGACCGCCGTATTCTGCGCTAATGCCGCCGTTGAAATCCACGGAGGTTACGGCTACATAGAAGAGTACAAAGTACAGAAGTGGTATAGGGACGCCAAGATACTTGAGTTGTACGAAGGCACAAAAGAAGCTGAGATACTGACGATAGGCAGAGTCCTTCAATCAAGGTAATGCGAAGCTGGTGGCTCTTTCCCGGCATCGGGGAAGAGCTACCTCACAATATACAGGAAATCAATATAAGAACTCCAGAAAGGTAGAAGTCATGGCCCTTACAAAAGCGGAACTCGCCAAAAAGCTGTATGCCCGCACGGGATTCTCGAAAGAAAAGAGTGTAAAAATAGTGGAAAGCACGCTTGAACTTATGAAGAAGGAACTGGAAGAGGGAAAGGACGTCCTTATATCCGGATTCGGCAGGTGGTCGGTCAAGGCGAAAAGTCCGCGCAGAGGCCGAAATCCCCAGACAGGAAAAGGGTTGACACTGGACGCGCGCCGGGTGGTCACCTTCAGATGTTCCAGAAAATTGAAAGACGATATGAATTCCTGAGGCTCAAGCTTGCCCCTAATAATATAGCAGAATGAGGAGTTGTAAGTGAACCATTCTGATAAAAAAGACAGTTATTCCCTGACCTTCCCCGACGCTGAGACAGTAGAGGAAAACAGCACGGAGAATACTATGGAAAGCAGTGTCGAATTCCCCGTCAAACCCTCCCGGGAGGAGATGGAAAGAAAGTCCCGGCTGTTGTCTCGACTGTTCAAGCATCAGGATCTTATGACACCCCCTAAATCTTCTCCCAGGATAAACAAGAAAAAACTTACCAACATCATAAATCATATTAACTTTACCAACGGATATCTGTGGGTTCACCTGAAAGATCCCCGGTACGGAGAAGATATCTTCACGCGCGCCTATCCACAGCCATGCATGGGAGAAACCATAACCTGTCAATGGTCAAAAGAAAGCACAACAGGTTTTGAGCACTATCGTTTCCTGAATCTGCTAATTGATGATGGCATGTCGGCAGTAGTAGTGCCGGTAAAGTTCTTGAATATCAGCGGGGATCGTTTTACAATTCACATGCCTGACACAGGTTACATCCTTGGAAAACGAAAGGCACGATATGCATGCCACGAAGTTACCGCCGAACTCAGCCAAAGCGGGTTTCTGGCCAAGGGCGAACTGCTGGATTTCAGTGCCTTTTCGTTCCATATCAGGGTTACGCCTGCCTTTAACGGGTCTTTTCACTGGTTGAATCCGGATGAACCACTTATCGTTAATTTATACCGGGATCAAAGGATCATCTTCTCTGGCTCTTGCCGGTTTATTCACCAGACGGGCAACATGTCCGGGAAAGAAATCGTGGTTGCCCCTCTGGTGGAACAATTCAACCGCTTTAAAAGCAGAAAGATACGCAGCCCCCGGATGCAACTGGCTCCATCTTCCAGCATAAGTTTTGAACACCCCCTTTCCAGGAAGAGGGTGCAGCGTGACATACATGATATTTCCGTTACCGGGTTCTCGGTACACGAAAGGGACAATGAATCTGTTCTGATCCCGGGCACGATCATCTCTGAACTCAATATCAACTACTCAGGCGCAATGACTATGCCGTGCACCGCGCAGGTTCTGTACCGCAAAAAGAAAAAAAAAGGCCTGTTTCAGTGTGGCCTGGTAATCCTGGACATGGATGTTACCACTTACGGAAGGCTAAGCAATATACTGGGTAACATGACAGACGCGAATGTCCATGTCTGTGACGAAATAGGTATGGACGCCCTGTGGGAATTCTTTTTCGAAACCGGATTCATTTACCCCAAAAAATACAATCTTATCGAACCCCACAAGGATGATTTCAAGGAAACTTATCGCAAGCTCTATCAGGACAAACCGGAGATTGCCTCTCACATGACCTATCAGAAGAACGGTCAGATATACGGTCACGTTTCCATGATAAAGGCTTATGAACGCTCATGGATGGTTCATCATCTTGCCGCAAGGTCGGTACCGGGGACCAGAAATCATACGGGAGTCCCATTGTTGAGACAGATAATACACTACTTTGAGGGATTCTACCGTCTTCCGGCCTTTAAAATGGACCACTGGCTCTGTTATTACCGTCCCCAGACCAAATTCATGGATCTGTTCTTTGGGGATTTTGCAAGACATTTCAGGAACCCAAGGGGCTGTTCACTGGATCTCTTCGCGTACAAGAGCTATCCGACAGCGTCTCCGCAGAGACAATTCCCCGACGGGTGGCTGTTGAGGGAGTTTTTGACCTCCGATCTATTCGAACTCGAACGATTCTACAGGAACAGCTCCAACGGACTGCTTCTCGATGTACTTCGCCTTGGAGAAGGGGCTTCCGGTGGTGAGTCACTGGAAGAATTATACAAACGTTACGGATTCACAAGAAAATGTAAGGCATATTCCCTCACCTATATGCGCGAATTAAATGCGGTTTTTATCGTAAACCAGTCAGATCTGGGCCTTAATCTGTCCGAACTCTTAAACAGCATCAAGATCATAATAACCAATTCGGCATCTTTGCCCTGGGATGTGTTGTCCAGCGCGGTCGCCCGCCTGACAGAGGTATATGATGTTGAGAAAATTCCTCTTCTGATATACCCTCACACATATCTGGAAAACGAGGACATATCATATGAGAAACAGTATATAATGTTTATCATGGATATGCAGTATGGAAAAGATTTTCTGGATTACATGAAGGGAAGATTGAAGGCAAAAATCAGATTCCTCATCAGATTCCTTATCAAGAGATACCTGGCAAAATGAACGATACCCCACTTTATAGCATAAGGATCATAAAAATCTATATAGAATATATAAACAAACAATATCCCGGGATAGACATTGAACCTATTCTGGAATACGCGGGGATTACCACCCATCAGATGGAGGATGCCGGGTACTGGCTTACACAGGACCAGGTTGACCGCTTCTACGAGATTGTCGTTCGTAAGACAGACAACGCCAACATTGCTCGAGAAGCGGGACGCTATTCCACATTGTCCAAGGCAGGTCTGCCAGTACAGCAATACGCCCTCGGTTTTATCACCCCCGCGACCGCCTATACGGTGATGGAGAAATTGTACAATCAGGTAAGTCGTGC
>JAFDAR010000096.1 GCA_019313735.1 Deltaproteobacteria bacterium
CTTACATCCCTTTCTCGGTCATCAGCGCCACACCCCAGAATGGGGGTCAATATTTTCTTGACATATAAAAGTGTTATTCTTATAGTCCTTTCTGTCAGAAGCAATATCTTATCAAACTTTATAGAAATTGACTCCGTAGCGGATTGGAGTGATATTCACTTCTGGAGGTGTCAAAACGGCGGGGGAAGGGTGTCCCATGAAATCCATCGCAGCGGTCCTGATTATGCACACATAAGCGTCATACAAAAGGAAAGGTGAATGCCTTTCCTTTTTTTATTCTCACGTACAAACAGCAGATTATTTATCATACACTGAAAGGAGGAAGGGGTTATGAATTTCGAAAATATACGCTATGAGAAACAGGGGCATATCGCCACGCTGACCCTGAATCGTCCGCCGGCAAACTCGGTGAACCTTGCCACATTGGTCGATATTGAAAGGGCCCTCGATGAAGCCCGGCAGGACAAGGATGTGAGGGTGCTCGTTATTACGGGGGCCGGCGAAAAGGGTTTTTCCGCCGGCTTCGACGTGAGCGACGTCGCCAACGCTCAGATTGCAGGTCCCAAGGGCCAGGAGGTATGGACGAAGGTCGACCGATTTCCCAAACCGGTCATAGCCGCAATCAACGGCTATGCCTTTGGCGGTGGCTGCGAACTGGCCATGGCATCGACCTTCAGGGTCATACAGGAGGGCGCTAAGATCGGCCTGACGGAGCTCAATCTTGGTATTATCCCCGGATGGGGCGGGACACAGCGCATGCCTCGGATACTGGGGAAATCGAAGGCCCTTGATCTGATCCTCTTCAGTAAGCGCCTGACCGGTCAGGAGGCGCTGGAAATCGGTCTTGTCGACAAAGTCTCGGCCGGAGGGGAACTGATGAAAGATGTCATGGAGATGGCCGAATTCCTGGCGCAGCGACCCCCGCTTGCCGTCATGGCCGTCCTCAAAGCGGTGAATACCGGCATTGAAAAAGGACTCGACGAAGGAACAAAGGTGGAGTGGGAAGGAACCCAGACAGTATCATCGTCAAAGGACGCCATTGAAGGATTCACCGCCTTTCTAGAAAAACGTGCACCCAATTTTAAGGGAGAATAACCTATTGTACAAAGGAGAATGCATTATGAAACTGGAAAATGTGAAGAAGATTGCTGTAATCGGCGCTGGAGATATGGGACACGGCATTGCCGCCAGTTGTCTCCTCGGAGGATACACGGTAGTACTGCGAGATATCGAACAGGGGTTTGTTGACCGCGGTGTTGAAGGTATCAAGAAGAGTCTTGCCAGGTTCAAGGAAAAGGGGAAGATCACGCTCGAAGCCCACGATGACGCGCTGGCGCGGCTGATCCCCATGGTTGATCTCGAGGAGGCGGTTAAGGATGCCGACTTTGTCATCGAGGTGGTGCCGGAAAAACTGGAACTCAAGAAGAGCGTGTTTGCCGAACTCGATAAGTTTGCCCCCAAACATGCCATTCTCGCCTCCAATACGTCTAACATGAGCATTACCGAGATCGCGAAGGCGACAAACAGACCGGACAAGGTGATCGGGTACCACTTCTTCAACCCCGCCATCCTGATGAAACTGGTGGAGGTCACGCGGGGCGCCAAGTCCTCGGACGAATCGATCCAGATCGGCTATGAGCTGGCAAAGAAGATCGGCAAGGTCCCCGTCATTGTCGAGAAAGACTCCCCCGGCTTTATTTGCAACCGTGTCAACCAATCCTCTGTGGTCCTTTTCTCCAAGATCCTGGAGGCAGGTCACCCCACGCCGGAGGAGTTCGACGCGGCGATGAAACCAGTCATGCCGATGGCGCCCTTCGAGCTTTTGGACTACGTGGGCATTGATATTGCCTACCACGGCATGGAATACTTCGCCGAGGTCCTTTCGTCCGACTACAAACCATCTGATGCCATGTCGGCCTACATCGAGTCGGGCAATCTGGGGAAGAAAACCGGGAAGGGATTCTACGACTGGTCGCAGGGAAGGCCCGCAATCGACCTCTCCAAGGCAACCAAAGAGTATGACATTAATCACCTGATCGCCCTGCAGGTGAACGAGGCTACCAAACTCATCGAAGAGGGTGTTTGCCCCGATCCCCAAGAGATTGACCTTGCCATGGCAAACGGGGGCGGTTCACCCTTTGGTCCCTTCGCCCTGGCAAAGGGAATCGGTTACGATGTACTGAACGCGAAGCTGGAGGAGATCTACAGCAAGTTCAAACTGGAAATATTCAAGCCCACGAAGACCATGAAAGAGGGCAAGATTAGAGTTTAAGCTAGGTTATAAACCGAGACCTTTGCAGAGTGTTCAATTTTGTTCAAGTTCAAGGAAGGCGAGAATTTTAACCACAGGAATATTGAGCTCTCGTAAAAAACTCTTTTCGGAGCGAATTCAAGCATTTTGGAAAAAAGAGCTTGGTAGTGACCGGCGTTAGAAAAATCTAACTGTTTGTACCAGTGGGGACAGGTTTAAACCTGTCCCCGATTATTAATCTTTTTTCGGAATCAGGCATGTCCAGTGCGAGTGTTCCGCCGGGATTCATAATATTGTTGGGATCAAAATACTTTTTAAGCGCCTTGAAGACACCTAACTCATTCTTTCCAATCTGACCTTCCAGCCACGGAGCGAACAGTTTGCCAATACCGTGATGGTGACTCATGGCGGCTCCTGATCCCTGAATAGCATCGAGAATCCCCTTATGATAATCCACGAATTCATCCTTGTCCATCTTCCCGATGAATATGAAATAGAGATTTGCTCCCTGTGGGTAAAAGTGGGAGCCGTGGGTCATGCAAACCGTTCGAGGCCTGCTCTTGCAGTATTCCCGGACATATTTGTGAACATATTTGAGTTGTTCCCAGTTGACGGCACATTCGAGCGTATCTATGATAACACCGAAATCATGCAGGTCTTCCCTCATGTAAGGATCGGTAAATCTCCCATGTTCCCATTTCCTGGCAGCGAAACCCGTTGTATACATGGCCCCGTATCTCTTGCATATCATCCGGACATTATGCTTGACCAGTTGGGTAAGACCCCTGCTGCCGTCGGAGGTTCCCAGGAGGAGGCATTTTTCTCCTGATTTATATCCGCGCAGTTTCAGCATTTTGTCAATGATAGTACCCTCCACTCCATAGAGTTTCATGGCGACGTCGGTTTCTTCAGGATCGGACAATCTGAACGCTGAGGGGTAGCCGAATTCTCCCTGCATTATCTCCCTTGCCGCGTTGATGGCGTCATCCCAGTTCTTGAAGATAAAGCTGAAGCGTCTGGTGTTGGCGGGATTATAATGGCGAACCTTCAGCGTCACGGAAACAAGAATCCCATAGGCCCCCTCACTTCCTATCATTATCTGGTCGATGGAGGGACCGGTTGCAGACGCGGGATATTCTCCTGTCTTTATTGTTCCTATGGGAGTGACGTATTCCTGGCATATAACCATATCCTCTATCTTGCCGTAATAGGTAGAGTTCTGTCCGGCACTCCTCGTTACCACCCATCCCCCGACAGAAGAATGTTCAAAGGATTGTGGAAAATGCCCGCATGTATATGCCCTGGTTGCGCTTAAACGTTTGGGGGCGTTGTTCAGGGCGTTCTCCAGATCCGGTCCGAAGATCCCCGGCTCTACCGTGACCGTGTGATTTTCCTCGCTCAGTTTCAGTATGCGCTTCATATGGGTTCTCATGTCGAGGGTGATTCCTTCCCGCATGCACTCAAAGCCTCTTGTAACCGATGAACCTCCTCCGAAGACATATACAGCTATCTTTTTTCCGTTGCAGTATTTCACTATCTCCGAAATATCTTCCTTGTTTCTTGGATGTATCACCGCGCCTGGGAGATTTTCCACGACCCCCTTTCTGAGCCTGAATGCGTCATACGTAGTCTTTCCATATGTTGCTTCAAGCCGCGAAAAATCATCCGTTTTGACGTTTTGATCTCCGACGATCTTTTTGAATATCTCCATATCTTTGGGAGAGATGGTGGAAGGCATATTAAATGAAACCTCTTCAAGACCCATGTCATGAGGTGTCCTGAAGTCTTCGTCTGTCATGCCGAAGGTTTCTTTTATCAGTTTATACAGTCCCCTGTTTGGATGCTTGAACTTGTCCATCCCACCCCACTTAAGGATGGTCCTGTATGATTTGGCGGAGGGAATGTCTTCATACCAGTCGGGATAAAAGTCATCTTTTTTGCTCATAGGTTCTTTCCTCATTTTAAATCCTGTTAAATTCTTGTTTTCCCCGAATCCTTCATTAAAATATAATGAATTCAGGTGTACAGACCTTCTTATATGTAGGGAAATACACGCTCTATTACAAACTGGAAGTTGCGCTTTACATTTTCATTTCCGGTGATGATCTCCATGTGGCC
>JAFDAR010000097.1 GCA_019313735.1 Deltaproteobacteria bacterium
GTTGCTCTCCACCCCGCCTCGCGACGACGCAGTTACCTTCGGCTACCGGGAGTGGACATCTCCCGAGAGAGGACTTTCACCTCTCAGATCGCGCCTGCTCCCAGGCGCACGGATCCCCGTTTTCACGGGAATGACAAAATTGTGCTGATTTCGACTTTTTACGAATGCATCACCATTCACGGTTTATCCCGACTCGTCGGGATTCTCGGTTGAAACAGCAGAGAATTGAAATAAATATCCAAAACCTTTTGTTGGGTTTCGTATCTCAACCCAACCTACAATTTAACTGAGAGCCGCTATTCTGCTCTTCATCAGCATTTCCATAAGGGGATCATTCGTCTTTTCAACAGTTTTCCGATAAAATTCCAATGCCTCTTTCTGTCTGCCCATTTTTTCGTATATCCTTGCCATGTTAGCGTAATTTATAGATTCAAATAGCGTTCCTTTTATGCGCCTGTTAGAATCTTCGAAAGATTTCAAGGCATTATCATAATCTTTATTCTTTTCGTAGCAATAACCAAGCCCGTAGTAAGCAAGGGCTGTCAGGATATCGTCTTTTCCGGACTTTTTCAGGAATGTTTTATAGGCCTCGATGGATTTTTCCACCTCGCCGATATTAAAATAGATATTCCCCATATTATAAAAAGAAAGTGTGGCCGCGCGACTACCGGGATATTCCTTTACGAGATCCTCGTATATCCGGGTGGCGTTCAGATACGCGTCCTTCATATCGCTGGAGCTGCCCTGCAGAGAATACGAATTATACGCCGACGAATACATGCGCTCGGCCTTGTTCTCATAATTCAAGCGGTAAAAATACCACCCTCCGGACAGGATAATGATGAGGAGCACAGCAGCCCCTGCCGCGTAAAACCTGTTTCTGTGTTCGGATATGTACTGCAGGACCTTCCATCCAATGGTATGAAACTCATCCGGTTGTTCCAATTCTTTCTTTGTAAACTTATCTGTCATTAAAGATCTCCTTTTGTTGTTTCATTTATCTTATCCACTATATAACGCGGCACCCTTACTACCTTCCCCTTGCTCATAAAGGGATGAAGCGTAAATCCCTCGGCAAGAATCCGCTCTTTCTTTTCATCGCGTATGACATAATCAAACCTCACGCTGGCCTGCTTGATACTGCTTATCTCTGTTTCAATTACCAGTATATCATCATATCTTGCAGGCAAAAGGTAGTGGCATCCCATCTTTGTTACCGGCAGCTTATATCCCGATAACTCAAGTTCGGAATAAACGACACCGATTTCACGCATCAGCTCCGCCCGGCCTACCTCGAACCATTTTATATAGTTAGCGTGATAGACTATGCCCATGGCGTCTGTATCGGCATAGATCACTCTTATTCTGAACTCACCTTTTTTCTTCAACAAATCCTCCCCATTCTCCCATAAAGTAATCCATTAACAGGTGGCCGGGAGAAACCAGAATGCCTGCATTTCTGGCAGTTGTTTCATTATAGGATCCGCCGGTGGCAATATTTTCTCCGTCAATGGAAGACAACACCGCGAAGGGACTCGGATCCGATGCGTGTGTCTTCAGGCTTATCGGAGTCGGATGGTCGCTCAGCACAATAATCCTGAAGTCTCCCAGGGTGTCTATTCCCGACAATATTGTTCCCACCACCTCTTTGTCAAAATCCTCTATGGCCTTTATCTTTCCCCTTATATCTCCCTCATGCCCCATCTCATCGGGAGCCTCCACATGAAGGAAGACAAAATCACCGTCCCTGAGATACTCGAGGGCCCTGTCTGCCTTTCCCCTGTAGTTTGTGTCAGTATAGCCTGTGGCGCCCTCAACGTGGAGGGTTTCAAGGCCCGCATAGACTCCAATCCCCATTATGAGATCGACAGCGGATATGACACCGCCCTTTATGCCGCCATATCCGGCGGTCAGGGGTTCCATCCTGGGCGCCCTTCCCTCTCCCCACAGCCAGATTGAATCGGCGGTTTTTTTGCCTTTGGACGCGCGCGTGAGGTTCACGGGATGATCTTTTAATATATCGCGCGAACGCTCCATGAGCATTTTGATTTCCTCCGATCCTTCTCCCCTGGGGAGCCAGTCCTCAATCGGCTGTCCGACGATATCGTGAGGAGGAGTTGTCTCCAGCGAGGCAGGGCCCCTTTTGTACACCATCAGGTGTCTGTATCCAACGCCGGGATAGAAATCGATAACCGGAGAAGCAAGTTCTCCGTGGAGACTGGCTATAATCAGCTTTGACTCCTCAGATGTTATATGGCCGGAGGTAAAATCTTCTATTACGGTTTTACTCCCCGCTGAGCCGAAGGTTACGAGATTACAGCGAAAGGCCACGTCATCGGGGGCCAGATCCACACCCATGTTAGCCGCTTCCAATGGCGCCCGCCCGGTATGGCACTTTCCCGGATCATATCCCAGTACGGACAGATTTGCCACATCACTTCCGGGCGTAAATCCGGCGGGAATCGTATCTATCAATCCCACAGTGCCTTCCGCCGCTATTCTGTCCATATTGGGCGTGTCGGCGAATTCAAGGGGGGTCTTCCCCTCCAACTCGGATAGTGGATAATCCCCCATGCCATCGCCTAACAAAACAATATACTTCATCTCAATCTGTCATCCTCTATCCTGATCAATGTCGTTTTGCCGAACACAACGTCAAGCCTGTCTATCTCTTCCAGCGCCATTTGAACATCTTTTTCCCTTGCCTTATACGTTGTGATAACAACGGGCACCGCGTCCCTGTTAAGTTTTCTTTCCTTCTGGATGACGGAAGATATGCTTATGTTGTGAGCTCCCAGGATCCCTGATATCGCGGAAAGTACACCCGGACGATCAACCGCTGAGAATCTGAAATAATAATTTGTCGCGACATCATCCATCCCTAACAGGTCGATGTCTTCGATCTGGTTTTCCCGGTAAGAGCGAGAAGGAACTCTCATGCATATTCCAGCCATGATATCCCTTGATATATCTATCATGTCACCCACTACCGCGCTCGCCGTCGGCATCATACCGGCGCCCTGGCCGTACAGGAACACAGAATCAGAGGCATCGCCTATCAGATGGAAAGCGTTGAAATTTCCGTTGACGCTGGCCAGTATGTGGTCAAAAGGTATCATGGTCGGATGTATCCGCGCCTCTATTGTATCGCCCCTTCTAATCGCGATGGCGAGGAGCTTGATGGTGTATCCCAGTTCTTTGGCAAATTCTATATCCTGCTCACTTATTTCTGATATTCCCTCTCTGTGAATATCATCCAGAACCACCCTCTTGCCGTAGGAGAGGGACAGCGTTATCGCGAGTTTGTGCGCTGTATCGACGGCCTCGATATCATACGTCGGATCAGCCTCGGCAAATCCGAGATCCTGCGCGTCTTTCAGCGCCGAGTCGAAGTCTTTGCCATCTTTGGTCATCTTCGTCAGTATGTAATTACACGTTCCATTCATGATTCCGAAAATGGATTCAATGTTATTGCCGGCAAGGCTTTCTCTTAATGTTTTTATGATGGGGATCGTTCCCCCTACGCTTGCCTCAAAACCTATATTGACTTTTTTGTCATCGGCGGCGCTGAATATCTCATCCCCACAATTAGCGAGAAGAGCCTTATTCGCGGTAACCACATGTTTTCCGTTGCGTATAGCTTCCAGCACGAACGTCTTCGCGTGAGTGCAACCCCCCACCAGTTCCACAACAATGGAAATTTCCGGGTCCGTCAGAACATCATTCACATCCGTTGTGAGTTGCTCCCTTTCGACCGGCACCGACCTTGGAGTTTCGATATCGATATCCGCTATCTTTTTGACAACAAGCCCCGCACCCAGACGTTTCCGGATCAATTCGTCATTTTCCCGAAGCAGCTTTACAACACCTGTGCCGACAGTTCCAAAACCGATCAAACCTACAGATATATCTTCACTCACTTCAACAACCCCTTCCCTCAAACGATATATATATATATATATGATAGCAGACTGCTATAACAGTTACATGAAAGTTTCAAGGTTAAAGTTCCGCAATCATCACAGCTTCCTTTTTTACAAATCCGCAATCCAGTGCAAAAACGATGGGTTATTTATTCCCAGACCTTTAACCGCTTTTCCACGGATTGTTGATAGGAAGATTGGTTGCCTTAAAGTCGATTACGTTTCTCGTCACTAATATTAGATTATGTGTATAAGCAATTGCTGCTATAAGGCTATCAATTGAAGACATAGACATGCCTGACTTTTCAGCTTTGCCTTGCATTACTCCCCAATTCTCAGCAACGGCAAGATCAATAGAATATATACGATCTTGATAATCTTCCAATAAGCTGTTGAGCCACTCCGTCAATCTATCTTTCCGTTTTGAATTCGGCAGTTTT
>JAFDAR010000098.1 GCA_019313735.1 Deltaproteobacteria bacterium
ATAATCGTTATCATAACACTTCATAGTTCATCCCACGAATACGCGCCTACCTGAATCAGCAAGAAAATTCAATTCACTCCAACAGGATCTGCTCCTCCTCAATATCACCGGGGAAATCTCAGCACGAAGGTAGTTCCTTCTCCCTCTTCTGATGAGGCATCTATTTTGCCTCCATGAGCCTCCATTATCCTCTTGCAAAATGCAAGCCCCAACCCGGAGCCCCTTTGATCTTCAACCTTTCCCTTCACCCTGAAAAACGGGTCGAAGATGAAGGGAATCTTATCCCGGGGGATACCCTCGCCCGTATCCGATATGCTGATTGTTACGTCAAGGTCATCATATTCCGCAGCGATATGTATCCTGCCGCCACTCGGCGTGTATTTTGTTGCGTTCCCTATAACATTGATTAAAACTCTTACCAGGCTCTCTTCGTCCCCTACGACAATGGGCAGGTCCTCGGGGAGTTCCTTCCCTATTTCAAGGCCTCTCCTCTGGCAGAGGGGCGCCATTTCATCCATGCTTCTATCTATGATTGCGGCAAGACTGACCGGCTCCTTTTTTTGTGTTAGTGTGCCGTTTTCTATCCTGCTCATGTCCAACCAGTGTTCCACCAGATCCTCCAGGTTCCGGATACGTTTATCACATCGATCTATAATATCCACAGCCTCGTCGCTCAGACAACCGCCTGCCACAACCTTGAGTGCTTCCATGTACTGTTGGATGGTAACAAGGGGGGAACGCATCTCGTGACTTACAAAGGTAATAAAGTTCTTTTCTACCTGCTCTTTCTCATCTTTTAACATCTTCGCTTCTATCCTGAGATTGCGATGTTCAAGTCCTCTTTTCGTGACAGCTCTCAGTTGATCAGGGGTAAAGGGCTTTGGCAGGTAGTCATATGCCCCCTTCTTCATGGATTCCACCGCAGAAACGATAGATGCATAGCCGGTAATTACAACCGGTACAACATAAGGAATGTCTTCTAATAAAACATCAATTACCTCCAGGCCCGACATACCTGGCATCTTTAAATCCACGAAAACCAGATCCGGGTGTCTTTCCCGGGCGATTCTAATACCGTCCAGTCCACTCCCCGCTGTAAATACGGTATGACCGGACTTCTCCAGCACCTGTCTGCAACCATCCCTTATGGTTTCTTCATCATCAACTATAAGTATAGGTTCTCTGGAAACTTCTTCTGACATGAATACCTACCCTATCAGCTCTCCCACATATCTTATGAGATCATCTGCCTTGACGGGTTTATGTAATACCATGTTTACCTTCGGGAATTCATCAGAAGGCTGATATGACTGATAAGGACCCTGAAGGTCTACAGCACTGAGCACAATAAGGGGCATATCCTTCCCCATATCCATGGAACGAATCTTGGATATCACGTCAAATCCTTCCCCCCATGTTTCCATCATCATATCCACAATAGCAAGATCAGGAGATATGGATTGTATCATATCAAGTCCACTCTTCCCACTTTCTGCCAGGAATACTTCATAGCCACTCTTTTCAAATATAAGTCTGGTCGCCATCAGGAAGTCCCTGTCATCGTCTATCAAAAGTATTTTCCCTTTTGCTGTCATGATTTGTCCCCTCCTTTATTGATTTTAACCCATACTGGAGCAAGGCCAATGCCAAAATACAACTATATGGATTATACGAACATATCTTATCCATTCTTCCCGATAAGTTTATTCACCCTGGATAAAAGCTCCGCAACCGGCACTGGTTTAGAAACATAGTCATCAGCCTTCAGATATTCACCGTCCGTCTCGGGAGAAAACTTAAACCCCGTCTTCTCCGTTACAGCGGTCACCATCATTATGGGAATCATTCTACACGCCTCATCGTTTTTCAGGTTAGAGCAGAGTTCGAACCCGTCAGTGTGCTTCTCCATCATAACATCAAGAATGATGAGATCGGGAAGCCTCCTGTCAATCGCCTCACGACCCTTTTTAATATTCAAGGCCTGCTCCACCCTGTAGCCGCCATTTTCAAGCACTATACGAAGTGCGCTCCCGTAATCCTCGTCATCATCAATAATAAGTATCCTTTTTTCTTCGGACATTCCTTCCTCCAGGTCTGTTTTTTAATTATCATGCCTCAGCGATTGCCTTTACAACCTCCAGGGTACCTATATGAACGGGACAATAGTCGGAACACCTGCCACACCCTACACAACCGCATAGCCCTTCCTGAATATCTGTTTCATTGTAATGCATGAGTTTATGCTCATGACGTCTCTTTAATCGCAATGCCTGAGTGCCCCTTGGATTATGTCCAGAGGTCTCCCTGGTAAATCCTCCGAAGAGACAGGCATCCCATGACCGTGTTCTCAAACCTTCACCCGGTCTTGTCACGTAATCGGAAACGTTAAAGCAGGTACAGGTGGGACAGACAAAGGCACACCCCCCGCATACGATACATTTCCGGCCAAAGTATTCCCATACCTCCTCGCTCACCGAACCGTCGCGAAGTCTGTTCATGGCCTCTTTGAGGGCCGGCACCTCCTCCATGGACACCGATGCATTTGTCTTGAACTCTTCTATCCTTATCCCGGCCTCAGCATCATCAACCTCTCCAAAGGGGCCGTCGGCTATTAATTTTTTCCCCTTCTCGCTTTCGGCCTCTACAAGGAACTCATCTCCCACATCATAAAACTGGAGATCAAACCCCTTTTCGGCAAAGGGACCGCTTCCGACGGTAGTGCAGAAACAGGTCTCACTCTGCGGGCCCGCACAGGCCATGACAACCTTAAGGATCCCCTCTTCCTTCGATTTATAATAGGGATCAGTCACATCACGGGTCATGAAACTGCCCATCTGTCTCATACCCATTACGTCACATGCTCTCATACCAAAGAGCATCTTTCCGTTACCGGTAATTACCTCCCCGTACTCCCCATTTTTCAGTTCGAATATTACCTCGTTCTGGGGTAAAACCTCTGATTTTTGCGGAAGCGAGGGTTTCCCATAGTCAAGAGTAAAGGTGTTCTCATCAAAACGATCGAATATGATATCACCCGTCTCCTTTATGCCGGGCGCAAAAATATCGTAAGAATCCGACCAGTTTTTCAGGACATTCAAGAGATCCTTCTTGGCTAAAATCTTCATGCACACCTCCTTACCTTGACTGCGCAACCCTTATACTCAGGTATGCCAGAATCTGGATCGAAAACGGGATTTGTAAGCAGGTTGACCGGTGCCTCGTGAAAATGGAAGGTGGAAAAGACCACCCGCTCCGGCACTCGATCCGTCACCTCTGCCTTTAAACTTATGGAACCCCGCCGCGATATTAGTTCTACCTCATCATTATTCCTTATGCCGAGTCGCCTGGCATCATCGGGATTTATCTCTACCAGGGGCTCCGGGGCTTCCCTCTCCAGTATGCCGATACGCCTCGTCATGGTACCGGTATGATAATGGTAATAAATCCGCCCCGTGGTAAGGAGAAAATCATACTCCTCGTCCGGTACCTCGGAGATGGGCTTGAAATCGCAGGGCAGAAATGAGCCGAGTCCTTTCGTGAACTTGTCCTTATGGAGATAGGGTGTTCCGGGATGCTCCTCTGTGGGACAGGGCCACTGGAGGCCGAAATCCTTTGTAAGCCTCTCACGGGTAATTCCCGCGTAGGAAGGAGTAAGCTCATTTATCTCTTTCAGTATATCAGCAGTGGATCTGTAGCCCATCGGGTATCCGGACCGTCTGCTCACCTCACAGATGATATCCCAGTCTTCCTTCGCCGACCCTGGAGGATCGATCGCTTTGCGGGCCATCTGCACCCTTCTCTCCGTGTTCGTATAGGTACCCGACGTTTCGGCAAAGGATGTAGCGGGCAACACTACATCGGCAAGGCGGGCTGTTTCCGACATGAAGATGTCCTGGACAACGAGAAAATCGAGATTTGAGAGCGCCAGTTCTATATGGGAGGAATCGGGATCACTCAGCATTGGATTTTCTCCCATGATATAGAGTGCCTTTAAGTCCCCCTTCTGAGCCGCTGCCATCATTTCTGTAATAGTAAGTCCCACCTTTCCTTCAAGCTTTTCTACACCCCAGGCACGCTCGAATTTTTTCCTTACATCTTCATTCGCCACCTGCTGATAGCCGGAAAATACATTCGGCAAGGCTCCCATATCACAGGCGCCCTGTACATTATTCTGTCCCCTCAGGGGATTCACACCGGTAGAGGGCCTTCCCACATGACCGGTAAGCATGGTAAGATTGGCGCAGGTCTTTACATTGTCCGTTCCTGTGGCATGCTGCGTAATACCCATGGCATAGAAAAGCATTGCCTTTGCCGTTGTCGCATAGGCGCGCGCCGCATCTTCGAGGTCAGAGACACGAACAC
>JAFDAR010000099.1 GCA_019313735.1 Deltaproteobacteria bacterium
TTTAACCTTGAACCCTCATAAGGGAGGTAGTTCAGGTGGATCAGGCAGGAGTGTTGAGAGAAATGAAGACAAAAATGATGCCCCCGGCAATCAGGCAAAAAAGGCACAATACCCGTGTCATTGCCGTTACCAGCGGCAAGGGGGGTGTCGGGAAAACAAATATAACGGCAAACTTTGCGTATATTCTTTCGAAGATGGGCAAAAGAACTTTGCTGCTCGATGCGGATGCCGGGCTGGCCAATATAGATGTAATCCTGGGCATTACTCCAAAATATAACCTGTACCATGTCCTTCGCGGCGAAAAAACCCTGTCGGAGGCCGTTGTCGAGGGTCCGGGTGGTGTCAGGATCCTGCCGGCAGCCTCGGGAATTCCAGAGATGGTCGAGCTGTCAAAAGGGCAGAAATTTACTCTTCTCGAGGAACTGGACGGACTGGATGAAGACTTCGATTTTATGCTTATCGATACGGCCGCGGGAATTGCCGGCAATGTCATGTATTTTAATATGGCAGCCAGGGAAATTATTGTGGTTGCTTCACCTGAGCCTACATCTTTGACGGATGCCTATGCCTTAATTAAAGTGCTTTATCAAGGTTACGCGGCAAGGCGATTTATGCTGCTTGTCAACATGGCCGGGGATTCAAATGAGGCCGAAGGGGTTTATACGAGATTGAGCAACGCGACGAATCATTTCCTTGATCTTCCAATCGAGTATCTTGGGTATATCCCTCATGATCGGAATGTTCCGAAGGCGGTGAAAAAACAAAGATTGCTGGCGGAGGCCTTTCCTGATTCGAAGGCGACCAAAAGCATGTCTGAAATTGTCGAAAAGCTGTGCCGGAAGCAGCCGGAAGATTATGAAGACGGTACCATTAAATTTTTTGACAGGTCGCTGTGAGGGGTTCAAGGTTCAAGGTTGTTCTCGTTCCCATGCTCCAGCGTGGGAATGCATATTTTAGAATCTTAGTGGCTTTGTGGCTAAACTTATACAAAAATGACTGATAAGAAAGAACGTGACAAACTGATAATGAAATACGCGCCTCTCGTCAAGAATATTGTCGGGAGGATTGCCATAAGGCTTCCCGATCACGTAAGCAAGGATGATTTAATCAATGCCGGCATAATGGGATTGATGTCGGCCCTGGAGAGATTTGATGAAACGAGGAATGTGCGGTTTGAGACATACGCTGGGTTCAGAATCCGAGGGGCCGTATTAGATGAATTGAGGTCGATGGATGTTGTGTCCAGATCGGTCAGAAGCAAAGAAACAAGACTGGAGGAGGCATTTGAGGCATTACTGAAAGAGTTCAGATGTCATCCAACGGATGAGGAGGTTTCGGAATATCTCGGTATATCGCTTGAAGAGTATTATAAACTTCTCGATGAAGCGAGGGGTGTTCGCATTCTGAGCAGCGACGATTTGCCCCCGGACTACTGTGAAAAATACGGCCGGGATGATGTGTTGGAGAAAATTGACCGGAACAATCCCTTTTCCTGAAGAATGCGATAAATTCCCTTCCCGAAAAAGAGAGACTGGTATTGTCCCTCTATTATTATGAAGAGTTGACATTGAAGGAGATAGGACTGACCCTGGATTTGACGGAATCAAGAATTTGCCAGATCCACTCTCAGGCAATACTGAGATTAAGGGGAGGCTTGAAGAGATTCAGACATGACATTGCTTAGCCGATTTGTTGTCACCGGATATTACAAAAAAGTACTGATGGTTATGTGCTTGTGTGTCGTGGTGTTTGTAGGTAGCGGGTTTGTCGGGGATCGGGGGTCAGGGATCGGGGATCAGGGGCCGGAAGTCAGGGGTCAGGGGTCAGGGGTCAGGGAGCAGGGGTTGTGTGAAGAAAGGTTTGGATATTTTAATGACTTCATTGTTCATTTGAAGGATAGTAACGGGAAGGACAGGTTTTTGATCTGTGATGTGGTTATTGAACTCAATCAAGGAATGGAGCTGCCGAAAGAGAGGGTCGAGTTGAGGAAAATTATATATAAGACCTTGAAAGAGCTGTCGGGTTCGCCTGAAATCAGAAGGGAGTTAAAAGAAACAATTAAAATCAGGTTGAATAATTTTATGGATGATGAGATACTGAAAGGAGTATACATTACCAGGTTTATTTTGTTGTAAAATAGGTGATAGTTCAGGGGTAGGGGTTCAGGGGCAAGAAGGGCAGAAGGTGAGAAAAGCAGAAGGTGAGAGGTTTCTAACCCTCTTGCCCTCTAATCTTCTAACCTTTCAGCGTGGGAATGCATATGCATGTGATGAACGAAGAGCGAAATTTCAGGGAACTGAAAAAAGAATTTGAGTCGACTTTTGGGGAACTTATCCCCGGCATTCTGCACAACTTTGCCAATCCATTAAATGGGATTTTGGGCCGTTCCGGGCTTTTGGAAGAAAGAGCGAAGAAGAACTTTGAACTTATTACAAATAGTGGCTGTAAGATAGATGGAGAAATACTGGAAAGCTGCAAAAAGATAATTTGTGACGCCGGTTTGATTGCAGAGGAAGCGGACAGGTCTTTTGGCCTGTTTAATGATGTGGCGGAAAAAATTGGTATGCTGAATGACACCGGCTTGCAAAGAATCAATCTGTCGGAACTTATAGAGGCCGAAATGGCGTTCCTTCAATTTTACCCTGATTTTAAACATAATATTAAAAAGAAACTGACATTGGACAGGGAAATTCCCGAAGTATCGGGAATAAAAGCCGATTATTCCATTTCTCTGTCGGCGATAATCAGACATTCAATGAATTCCATGAAAGACAGCGAAGTTAAGGAGCTTGTTGTCTCCACAGGTCATGATGATTCACATGTATGCGTCAAAATTGAGGACACCGGGGAGCCTGTTGCCGGAAGAACAGAAATACTCGAAAATTTGAGTTCAGCCGGTCGTTTCCTTTATGATCCGGATGGAGAGAAGGGCTTGTTCCATGCGCTGTTTCTCATGAAGAAGTACGGAGCTCTTTTTCAGACTGCACATGAGTCAGGGTTTAATGTTGTTTCGATAAGGATACCTTATTAGGGCAGAAGGGCAGAGGGTAAGAGGGTAAGAGGGTCCCATGCTCCTGCGTGGGAATGCATACCTGATCCCTGCAGTCGGTCAGAGGTTAAAGATTGTGATGGATTGTGACGATAAAGTAGTTAAAAAGGGGAGATTGTCGAATAGTTAAGCCTTATCAGGTACCAGGGGTGGCAGGTGGTAGATTCCTGAGCCCTGACCCTCGATTCCTGTCCCCTGAAAGGAGGTGCAAAAGTCATGGTCAGATCGCTTGATGTGCAGCAGATATTATTGCAATCCAATGCAGTTGAGCGTGTCCAGCAGGTTCAACAGCAGCAAGCCGACGCTCAGCAGAGCCATTTTGAAGCTCAACTGGCCGAAGAGAAGAGAGAGCTGAGAGAAAAGGTCAAAGACCCTGAAGAGGCGCAGAGGCTTATGCTCAAGGAGGAAGAGGAGCGTGAGAAAAGGGAAAAGAACCCCGGGGGAAAAAGCGCAAAAAAGAAAAAAGAGGGCGCTGATGCCGCCGGTGAGCTGTCCGTGGATGAATCTGAGAGAAAAATAGACATAAGGGTATGAGATGACAGTAGAGTTCATGCTGGGGCTTCAGATTGTTGCTGATATAGCGCTGTGCATTGTCATTATATTTCTTATCCGGGTGGTAAACAGAGAAAAGAAAAAAAGCCACCCGGAAATAAGCGCGGAAGGTTTTTCTGAATTCAGGAAGCTGATTGAAGACTCCCGGCGTTCCACCGATTATCTTTTCCAGGCCTTGAATGAAGTTAAGGAGATGGGATATGCCCTGAATGAAAAAGAGAGGCGATTGAGGACTCTTATAATAGAAGAATCGGACGCCGGGTCTGAAGATCGAAAACCGGGAGATTCAAGCCGCGGAAAAAAGTATGAAGATGTTATAAAAATGGCCGGCCAGGGTCTGACCGAAAGAGAGATAGCCGATACATTGAATCTGACTGAAGGAGAGGTATCTCTTATCTTAGATATCCATCGGAAAAAGAATGAAAATTCTCACTCCCACAATAGCATCCCATAAATTAAATCACCTGTTACAAATTCAGAAGAAAGCGGAATCTTTGCCCCCTCTTTCCGTTGGCGAAGTGGTGGAAGCGGAAATCATGGAAAGCGCTCGCTACGGGAAGGCGCTGATTTTGCTGAAAAACAGCCTGGTTATGGCATATTCCGGGCTGCCGCTCATGAAAGGCGAAAAGATTGCGGTAAGGGTGGCGCAGCTGCATCCCGGGGTTGTCCTTCGTATTGTTCAGAATGAGATATCGCAAAATTTCAGGTTGATGGATTATTTGAGATTCTACCGTTCAAACCCGAAGGCCCTCTTTGAGTTTTTCACAGAGGGGATTGACAGGTTCAGTCCTGAAAAATTAGGTGAACTTGCAGGGCGTCTCGAAAGGGAAGATGTCGGGAATATACGAAACATATTAAAATCTCTGATATTTTCCAGGGAAAGCTTGAAAAACCCTCTCTTTTTCAGGGATTATATCTACAAATTCGGCTACTTGATGGAGAAAGACCTGGGAGATGCGCTGAAAAGAAGATCCGGCAGGACGATGAGTGCAGGGGATGCCTCTCAAAATCTGAAGGGACTCCTGCTAAAGGTATCCGGCAGACTTCAATCGTTGATGGGAACCGGAAAGCTTCCCGCGGCGGAAAAACTTGCCGGATTTGTTCGTTCGTCTTTGCAGACAATCGAATCTCATCAGGTGGTAAATTATCTGTTTCAGGAACATGAAGGCAAATATCTGTTTCAAATTCCGCTGCTGTTCCCGGAGAATACAGGCCTGGCGGAGATATTTGTGAAATTTGGGGATCGGGATTCAAAGGGTAAAAGCCAACGGGGAGAGAAGAGTGTCCTGTTTCTGTTGAATATGGATGCCCTTGGTGATATTGTTGTCGAAGCAAAGATTAAAAGAAAGAAAATAGGCTGCGTATTGAAATGCGGGGATGAAAATATATGCGATTTTATCAGGCCTTTTCTGAAAGAACTCGGAGAAAAGCTCACGGCTCTGGGATATGAGATAGATTATCTGAAATGTGTGACAGAGAAGGATAATTTAAAGATAAAGAGTGAGCATCGCGAGTTTCAAAACCTGTTTGCCCTGGAAGGCGTGGATATTCTGGCGTGAAAAGATGAACATCGAACATTGAACGTCCAACGTCGAATGATGAATGAAAGACAGAAGACAGAAGTCAGAAGACAGGAGTCAGGAGTCAGAAGATTAGAAAACCAGTAACCCTGAACCTCTGAACGGCCCGGTGTTTTCATGAACAAAGACAAAGAAGAGACAACAATTGCCGCTACCCTGAAATATGACGGCAAAAGAGATTCGGCGCCGAGGGTCACAGCCAGGGGACATGGCGCCATTGCCGAAAAGATTATAGAACTCGCAAAAAAACATAATGTGCCGATAAAGGAAGATCCTGCCCTGGCACAGATCCTGAGCCGGCTCGATATAGATGAACAGATCCCTTCTGAGCTTTACAAAGCCGTTGCTGAAATCCTGGCCTTTGTTTATTCAGTTAATGAACGGTACAGAGAGGCAGGGATCGGGGATCAGGGCAAAGACTAACCTGACCAGCCGAACAGGGAAAATTCCCTCGTTCCCACGCTCTTGCGTGGGAATGCATAAGCTACTCTGTTTGGCAAGGTAATTAGCGTCAGGAGGCAGGCAATTTTGTTTAGAACAGGAAAATTTTTCCCATTCAGTTGGCTGTTTTATAAAAGTAGTGGACACGTTCACTGCTGTTGGTTCTCTGATGTCTCATCTTCTATCCCCTTACCTTCTGCTCTTCTCACCTTCTGCCCTTCTGGCCCCCCGATCCCTGATCTATGACCCCCGCCCATATGGCATACAAATTGCTCTACTCTGTATACAGGAAAGGCGGTTGGAAAACATGATCAATGGCATCGAAATACTGGCAAGTGCGGCTATAGGACAGATTGCCCGGCTTGGCTGCGCCACGAATAATATTGCCAATGTTAATACCCCCGGGTTCAAAGCAGGGCTGTTGCATTTTTTAGAGGGGAACGTGGCAGGGGGAATAAGTGAAGGCAACCCCATACAGAAACCGGCAACAGCAGTCGATTATTCCCCGGGGAGTATACGGAAAACCGACAATGTCCTGGATTTGGCAATAAACGGAGAAGGATTCTTTGCTGTTCAGACAAAAGACGGCGTTGCCTATACGAGAGATGGAAGGTTTACTCTCAATAAGGACGGAGAGCTGGTGACACTTGCCGGAGATTATGTCCTTGGCAGGGGTGGAAAAATTATCATTATAGGAAACGACATCCGGATAAGTCAAGAAGGCATGATACGTATGGATGGCAATGAAGTCGACGCATTGAAGATCGTGAGCTTTCGTGAGCCATCTGCTCTTGTCAGGCTTAATACGGGTCTCTATCGTAATCCTGATAATCTGGCGGGCGCAGAAGAGAAAGAAAATGCGCGCGTCCAATCCGGGTACTCTGAACTTTCCAATGTACAGATTATAAAAGAAATGGTTGAAATGATCAATATACAGCGCACTTTTGAATCGTACCAGAAAGCGATTCAGACCATATCGGAACAGGACAGATTATCAACAAACCGCATCGGGAAATTGTAGTCTTGATTGAGCCAAAGCTCAATCAGAGAGGTGTCAGGTTTTCTGATCTCTGAACCCTGACACCTGATCCCTTAACAAAGACTGAAGGGAGGATTAACATGATAAAGGCTTTATGGACGGCCGCAACCGGCATGGAGGCGCAGCAGATAAGCCAGGACGTTGTTGCGAACAACCTGGCCAACATCAATACCGTGGGATTTAAAAAGGCAAGGGCCGATTTTCAGGATCTCATGTATCAGATATATTCGAAATCAGGGGCCGAGACATCCGGCGGGAGTCAATTGCCCGTGGGCATAGAGATTGGTATGGGCGTAAAACCGGTGGCTGTTCAAAAAATGTTTGGCCAGGGTGATTATATGCAGACTGGCAATCCATTCGACTTTGCTATTGAAGGGGATGGCTTTTTCCAGCTTGATGATGATGGGCGTACTGTTTACACACGGGCAGGCAATTTCAAGGCTGATAAGGATGGCTCTCTGTGTAATTCCGAAGGGCTTAAATTGATACCTGCAGTGGACGTACCTATGGAAATGGTACATTTTACCGTTGATAGCGGAGGCACATGGACGGCAGCCGATGAGCAAGGTAATTCCCTGGCGACCGGAAGAATAGAGCTTGCCAGGTTTACCAACCCCGCCGGACTTACCAGCCTGGGGAGAAATCTCTATGACAGGACGGATGCCTCCGGTGATGCTACTGTCGGAAATCCTGGAGAAGGTGGGAACGGCACCATTTCACAGCGTTTTTTAGAGATGTCAAATGTAAATGTTGTGGATGAGATGGTTAAGATGATTGTGGGCCAGAGGGCATACGAAATAAACTCGAAGGCCATTCAGACGGCAGATTCCATGCTGCAGATGGCCAATGGTCTTAAGAGGTAAATTACCAGTTTACGGTTACCAGTTACCGGTTAATGAAAGTGTTTGCTGTTAACCGTAAACCGTAAACAGTAAACTGTTGTCAAGGAGATATCACAGGTGAGAATGTCAAGAAAAATACATAACGTAGCTTTCTTAATAGTGAATGTTGTTCTCCTGTTTCTCTTCAGCGGTTATCTGTGCGCGGCTTCCGCGGCGGTGATAAAAGGTGAGACGATAAAAGCGCATGTCAGGACATATATTAAAAAGAATATGCCCTGGCCGAAAGGCGCTGTGCGGGTGGAGTTTCCCGGCAGGGTATCCGATTTGAAACTGGCAGGAAAAAAAATTACCTGTCGGGTCCTGAGCAGAAGAAATGAGGATTTTATCGGAAATTCTTCTTTTACCGTAAGGTTTTATGAAAATGGCGCATTTCTGAATGGAAAAACGGTCAGAGCAAGAATAGAGGTAGCGATGGATGTTGTAGTCAGCACAAAGTCTCTTCGTAGAAATGTTAAGATTGAGCGCGGCGATGTCAGATTGGTCAAAAAGTGGTTTAACCGCTTGCCCTCAAATATTATCTCGAGCCATGATGCTGTTGTGGGTATGAACCTTCGCACCAATGTTAAACCAAATACCGCAATAACCGGAAATATGGTGAGAAGCATACCTATGGTAAAGAGGGGGAAGCCGGTAAGAATTGTTTTTGAAAACGGCCCGATGAGAATAACGACCATTGGACTGTCAGAACAGGATGGAATGCGCGGGGAATTGATAAAGGTCAGGAATGTATCATCTAAAAAGGTGATTTATGTCAGGGTGACGGGTGATTCTCTGGCAAAGGTGGAGTTTTAGTCATGGAATGCATACCATATGGGTTCCCACGCTGGAGCATGGGAACCAGGGAATAACAGCTCAAATTGGTGAACGATATGAAATCAAATAATAACAACCACTCGACTACTCGACTACTCAACAAAGTCTTGTTGGGTATACTTTTCGTGCTTGTTGTTGCCGGATGTTCTTCAAATGTTAATATGGTAAAAAAAGATGAATTCATTCCTGTTCCGGAGGAGAAAATATCGCGTCCGCCCACAGGATCCATCTGGCCCGGCGAAAACGCTAAGAATTCGCTCTTTACCGACAATAAAGCAAGACATGTCGATGATATCATCACAATAGTCATAGATGAGTATTCTTCGGGCAGCAATTCCGCCAATACAACTACCGGAAGAGATACCAAGACTCTTGCGGGAATATCTTCTCTTCTGGGATTGGATAGACAGATTGCCAGGAGAAATAAAGATCTTACAGACGGAGAAGATATAAATACCGCCGGGCTTCTCCCGTCGATTCAGGTCGGCGGTTCTTCTAAAAACAGCCTTACCGGCAAGGGTAAAACGAGCCGAGACGGAAAATTAGAGGCAAGAATAACGGCCAGGGTTGTCAGAGTGCTCTCCAATGGCAATCTGGCTATAGAGGGAAGACGGCGGCTGACTGTAAATGCCGAGGATCAGTATATTGTTGTTTCCGGTATTATCAGGCCTGAAGATATCACTTCGGACAATATTATATCATCACGGTACATTGCCGATGCAAGGATTGTTTATACAGGCAAGGGCGTGATTAATGACAAAATGAGACCGGGCTGGATGACGCGCATTGTGGATTGGACATGGCCGTTTTAGGGGGGTCAGGGGTCAGGGGTCAGGGGTCAGGGGTCAGAAAGTGAGAAGGTGAGAGGACAGAAGTCAGATGTCAGAGAACCGGTAACCGTGAACCGTTATTTCAAGAGGATAGTTTCATGAAAAAAGGGAAAATTTTTAAAAATGTCGCCATCTTCTTAATAGCTGGTCTGGTTATTGCGTCTCATGCCTATGCCGCTCGTATCAAGGACATTGCCGGTATCGGCGGAGTCAGGGACAACCAGCTGGTAGGCTATGGCCTGGTTGTTGGTCTGGCCGGAACAGGTGACGATATTGAAAATGGATTCACAAAGGAAACCCTTGCCAACATGTTGAGCAGACAGGGGCTCGGGATGAAGGAGGCGGCCAGAAAGGACCTGGATTCAGATAATGTGGCATCGGTCATGATCAACGCCGAGCTTCCTCCCTTCGCTAAGGTGGGATCGAAAATAGACGTTACGGTTTCATCCATCGGTGATGCAGATAGCCTGCGGGGAGGGACTCTTCTTATGACACCGCTTAAGGGGGCGGACGGCAGGGTCTATGCAGTGGCGCAGGGGGCGGTGTCTATCGGAGGCTTTTCCGCAGGCGGGAGAGGCGCAAAAGCTTCCAAGAATCACCCGACTGTCGGCCGGATTACAAACGGCGCTTTTGTCGAAAGGGAATTGAAGTACAACTTTGAAAACAGGAAGTCGTTCTCCATAAATCTTTATCGACCTGATTTTACAACTGCGACAGGGGTGGCGGCGGCCATAAATGGCGCGATAGCGGGCGTGGAGGCGAAGCTTGTTGATTCATCAGTCTTTTAAAGGGAGTATAGTAAAACTTGTCTCGGTTATTGAAAATATCAATATCGCTGTCGACTCCCCCGCGATTGTGGTCATAGATGAGAAGACTGGCACTGTTGTTATGGGAGAAAATGTCAGGATATCCACCGTTGCCGTGGCACATGGGAATTTATTCATCCAGATAAAAGAAGAAAAGAAGGTGTCTCAGCCATCCTCATTTGCCCCTGCCCCTCGCTCCGGCAGCGTTCCGGTTGAATCGGAAGGTGGCACAGTAGTCGCTCCTGGGGGACAGACAGTTGTGACAACTGAAACAGCAATCGGCGTTGAAGAAGAGAAAAATCGTTTGGTGGTGGTGCCTGAGGGAGTTACTATTCAGGATGTTGTAAAGGCTCTCAACGCAATAGGTGTTACGCCGGGAGATCTTATAACCATATTGCAGACGATTAAATCCGCAGGGGCGCTCCAGGCAGATTTGAAGGTAATGTAAGTTCAGGGTTCAGGGTTCAGGGTTCAGGGTTTTCTCGTTCCCATGCTCCTGCGTGGGAATGCATACTGAGGAGTCATTAAATGGAAGGATTAAATGGATTGTCAATAGGAGCGGTCTCCAAACGCGTAGAAACGAACCGGCCTGACGGACAGCAGCGCGAGATCGATGAAGAAAAGCTGAAAAAAGCGTGCGCCGATTTTGAGTCCATTTTCATTAGTTATATGCTTAAGACCATGCGGCGCACGATTCCGCAAAGCGGGCTTAATAAGTTCCCCGGCAAGGATATCTACACCACGATGATTGATCAGAAGGTAGCGGAAGATCTCGCAAAAAGAGGGGGAGGCATAGGCCTTCAGGAAATGCTCCTGCGCCAGCTTGGATCGGGGATCAGGGGTCGGGGATTAAGGTGAGAGGGTGAGAAGGTAAGAAGGTAAGATATCAGAGAACCAACAACCAGTAACCCCTGAACCCCGAACCCTGACCCCCGACCCCTGACAACTATTACCTAAAGTTTTATTGTAAACTTGCCGATATTGCTATAAAATGGAGTAAAATAGAAAGGAGGCGTTGCAGATGAAAATTGCTGAGACTGGAAATTCTCTGACCGAACTCATTTCGCAGTACAAGATAAATGAGGAGAAAGCGAGTTTGGAGACTGTGAAGCAGTCACCGGACGGCATTGCTCAGGAAGATAAGGTCACTCTATCCTCCACGGCAAGGGATATTCAGCAGGCACAGAAGGCTGTTGAAAAACTCCCCGATGTCCGGGAAGAAAAGGTTCAGGAACTGAAAGATCGAATAGAAGCCGGGAAATACGATGTGAACGGAGAAAAGATTGCCGAAAAGATGCTGAACGAATCACTTCTGGATATAATGGCTTAACACAATGAATAACGAATTGCATTCCCTTTATGAGTCTCTTATTTCAGTGCTGAGAAACGAGGTGGATGTTTATACTAAACTTCACAAATGTTTCATGAATGAGAGAGAAATACTGGCAGGATCTTCTGTGGATGAACTGGATGAAAGCAATTCCAGAAAAGAAACCTGTATCTTAAAGGCCAGGATGGTGCAGGAGGCAAGGACAAAATTAGTTGATAGAATTATCAATACCCTTGATCTTGACGGGAAAGCTCTTGATAAGGATAAAAGCCTTTCAACCCTGCTACTCCATGGAGATGACACCCAGAAAAGGGAGCTTGAGGAATGCCGGTCAGCACTCAAATCTCTTTTGATGGATATTAACGGGTTGAACGAGAGAAATAGAACGCTGCTCGATTCTTCTCTCTTTTATGTACGAAAATCTATTGATTTTTTAGGGCAGCTTATCTATCCCGGCGCAACCTATATGAGCACGGGAAGATTAAGAGCAGACCATCTGAACGGAAAGATCTTAAGCAGGGAAGGATAGGCAAATGTCGGGTATTGATGCATTGAATATTGCGAAAGACAGTCTGTTGGCTCATCAGACTGCGATAAATCTTACGGGGACCAACATTGCCAATACAAATACCCCTGGATATTCGAGGCAGCGAGCGGCATTCAGCACCTTGGGCCAAAGTGTTGAGATAGCAGGGATACAAAGGATATACGATCAGTTTCTCGGGGTTCAGATCAATGAGCAGGCGAATGATTTGGGGGACAGTGAAGCGAGAAAGGACGCACTGGGCAGGATTGAAATGACCTTTAATGAGACTGACGGCGGTGGCATTAATGAATTAATGAATAAATTCTGGGGTGCCTGGGAGAATTTGTCGGCAAATCCTTCAGGCCAGGCTGAAAGACAGACGCTGGTTTCTGTTTCCCAGAGTCTGTCTTCCATGTTTCGCTCATATAGCGATGAACTCCTTTCCGCGCAGAATGACGCAAATGTACGGATACCGGTTCTGGTGGATCAGGTCAACGACTATGCATCGGATATAGCTGATATAAACGCCAGGATTTTACAGGCTGGAACGGATGATCCCGGCCTGAATAGTCTCAGAGACAAAAGGGCAAATCTTTTATCAGGGCTGGCTGAAATTGTCGATTTTCATTCTGTCAAAGATTCAAAGGATTCAATAAGTATCTTCCTGTCCAATGGCATGCCGCTGGTAGAAGGCGGCGAGACATGGGAACTTGATGTCGTGACAGAGAACCATACCTCTGATCCTTCTTTTTATGACGTTGTTTTCAAAGATGATACGGATAAGGTAATTAATACTTCTATCACAAAGGGGAAACTGGCGGCTTTCCTGGATGTTCGCGATACTACGGCAAAGGATTATATGGAGAGCCTTGATGAACTGGCTGCCGTACTTGTTGAAAAAATAAATGATCAACATAAACTGGGGTATGATACGAATCAAAATCCGGGTGAAGATTTCTTTGTCTTTGATTCGGACCCACCGGTGGATCCACCCGTCCTTGAGGCCAGATATATGAAAGTCAGCGCTGCTATCATAGATGATGTGGATAAGATAGCGGCATCAGAGACTGTCAATGGCGATGGCGAAAATGCTGTAAGTATGAATGCTATAAAAGATGCTCTGACCATGAACGACGGCAAATCGACTTTCAGCTCCTACTATTCGTCTCTTGTGGCGCAGGTCGGTCAGGATGTTGCATATGTGAACAGGAATTTTGATCATCATACAAATCTTATCAGGTATCAGACCGGTTATAATGCATCAGCCAGACTTTTCGGCACTGCGCAGGAACTGGCGGATACCCTGATGAGCCTGGTGCGGTAGAACGACAGGGTTAACAGTTTACAGTTATCGGTTTACAGTTAACAGCTAACAACCGTCAACCGGTAACCGTCAACCGTCAACCAAAGCGAGGTGATCTTATGGTAATGCGTATATCGGAAAATATAAAATTTAATACAATAGTCGATAATATGTTTAAGTCCCAGGACAGTTATAATAAACTCGCTGAAAAAATTGCTTCACTAAAGGAGATTAACAGACCGTCGGATGATCCCATCGGCATGAACAGGGTGCTGAACTTACGAGAATCCAGGGCATCCGTTGAACAGTACACCCGGAATATGAATGGCTGTGAATCATGTCTCACGATCACGGAATCAAAAATGTCGGCTGCGGGTGACCTTCTAATAAAGGCCAGAGAAGTGGCCGTCGCCCAGTCAACAGCGACCGCATCCGCCGAGATGCGAAGCGCTGAAGCTGAGACTATAGAGCAGCTTATAGATGAAATGCTTGCCCTTGCCAATTCAAAGTATGATGGCAGGTATCTTTTTTCAGGCGCGAAAACGGGAGAAGCCCCTTTTTCATCTTCCGGAAGAGTTGCCGCTGAAATAGGGGAACCTGTTGCGGCAGATGGAAATGGTGATTTCGACGGTACAGTGACTTCAGGCGGAGTCTATTCAGGCAGTGTGAACGGAACTTATGTTGTGAAAATAGTAACGGATGGTGAAACATTAGCCAATACGGAATATCGGGTTTCAAGTGATGGCGGAAAAACTTGGGGCCCGGTGAAATATGATTTGGCTGATGGTACTCCTGTTGATTTGGCTGATGGGGTGGAATTAACGTTTACCGAGGGAGGGACAAACCTGTCTAAGGACGACATCTTTTACGTCCATGGTTTTACCGACGGCTATTACAACGGCAACGGCGAAGAACTGTCCGTTAATGTCGGCGAAGGAACCTCCTTTGCTTACTCCATTTCCGGTGAAGCGGTTTTTACGGACAAAGGGGAGGGGAATGTCGAAATATTCAAAGTTCTCAGCGACTTGAAAGGTTTTCTGGAAGCTGATGATCCGAACGGCATTGCCTCCTGTTTAGACGATCTCAAGGCTGCGTCCGATCAAATATCAAAAAATATTTCCAGGTGCGGAACCAGGATAAACAGACTGGAGATAGCAAAAAACAACATGGCTGACATGGAGATGGACCTGGCCGGGCTGATTTCCGAGGTGGAAGATGCAGATATATCTGAAATAATCACCAGGCTTTCCATGAAGGAGATCGTCTTGAAAGCGTCGTACAGTGTGGCATCAAAGATAGGAAATTTAACAATACTCGATTTTCTTAGATAAATTAGGTTGTTTAGGCTGTAGGCTGAAGGCATTTAGGTTACAAAAAACTAACAGCCTACAGCCTAACCCGGACAAGTCGGAAGAGTTCATAGCTTATCAGCTCTTAAGCTCTTAAGCTCTTAAGCTCTTAAGCTTATCAGCTTATCAGCTCAAGTAGTTACAGCTTTTTCTTGCCGTTTTTGCACGAATTTTACGACTAAGGGACTAAATGCCTATAGCCTATCTGCCTGAGTAGTTACGTGCGAGGATTCTATCTCAATCTCATAAATTGACACTTTTTGCGAGACCATCATATGCTGATCCTGACAAGGAAGTTAGGCGAAACAATAAGAATCGGTAATAAAATCAAGGTTACCATCTTAGAGGCAAAGGGACGGCAGATAAGAGTGGGGATAGATGCCCCTTCAGACATAGCCGTTCATCGCGAGGAAGTTTATCAAATGATTAAGCAGCAGAATATCCTGGCGGCAGAGGCGGGGCGCGGTGATTTAACAGACAAGAGTTTGTCTCATGTATGGAACAGGCTGAAAAATTCGAAGGAGGAAGTTTAGTGAAGATTTCTACCACCCGTTTTGGGGATATAAATATTGATGAATCCAGGGTTATCCGGATGAAGGGGGGAATACTGGGGTTTGAACACCTGGGGGAATATGTGCTTCTCATGCAGGATGAAAAGACTCCCTTCTGGTGGCTTCAGTCCGTTGAGGATGGTTCGGTCGCTTTTGTCGTTATCAACTCCCTTGTCGTAAAACCGGATTACGAACCGGTTATCTCTGACGATGAAGTGAAATTACTCAAAATCGCATCGCCTGAGGATGCGGTTTTGTTTTCTGTTGTAACGATCAGTTCCGATCCGTTCACGGTGACGGCAAACCTGAGAGCCCCCATTGTGATCAACGCAAAAAAAATGCTGGCAAAACAGGTTGTCCTTGTCGACCCGGATTATTCTGTTCAACATCCCATAACAGAAAGCAAGACAGTACTCGAAGAAAAGGCGTATGAAAAAGGAGAAATAATCTCTTCCGCTCTGGCCCTGTAGCTCGGATGTCAGAGGTCAGATGAACCTTGAACCCCGACCTCTGACCTCCGACTTCTGTCTCTTTCCGACCTCTGACCTCCGACATATCACTTTGCCGGACATCCAGGCCCTTTCAAAAGCCTGTACAACCTCGGGATCAAATTGAGTTCCCCCATTTCTTAATATCTCCTTAACAGCATCTTCGACTTCCTTTTGAATAACAGACGAAAGTTTTTCAGGTTTTGATATTTTGTGGATAAACTCGATGCCTTTCTCTTCCACAAAAGGGTAATTACTCAGGTAGATAGGCTGTAGGCTGATGACTGTTAGGAAAAAGCGGTGATACGGCGAACTTTGAAGTCTCGATTCAAATCGGGATACAAGAACCTACTGTTTCACCGCCAAAGCGCTACAATAGCGCTCTTCCGTCCCCTTTACCCTCCGTTGCGATTTTCATAGACCTTCCGTGTGTGGTTCATAAGGCGCAAGGAGCTGTCATCTATTGATCTGCTCCAATATTTCACGATACGTTGGGCGATCCGCTCAATATTTTCGGTCGTCATATTTTTCCGATAATATGGGATAAAGGGAATTTTCTTTTTAATCGATTGTCGAACGGCGGGATCGTTAAAGATGAAACCGAAATAGTCAACTTCGAGAGAAAGGATACTCTTCAGATTGTTGTTGATCTGTTCGGAAATTTTAATTTCGTCGGGATGCTCTCCCATGTTGAATATCACACGGGGACGGTATTTGCGGCACAGTTCCGTTACCGTTTTCCCTGCCTCATGGTCAATGGCGGCAATTTTGGACTGCAGCTCTCTGATGTTTGTCTGCTTGTCGGTTTTATACATGGAATGCAGCATCTCGCAGATGTAGTGATTTTTGGTGAAGTTTCCCTCGATGATGCGCAACAGGAGATGTTTCAAAAAGGTCATCATATTCATGATGGCGGGATGCTCAGGTGTGGTGATGACAAAGCCGTGGCGGGACAATCTGAAGAAATCCAGCGTGTTGAACGATGTGCCGGCTCCAAGATCCAGCAGGATATACTCGGCGGGCAGTTTTATGATACGGGAGATCAGGCGAATTTTCTGGGCATGGGGGATGTTGGCCATAAAGGGGCTCAGGCCATCGCCGGGCAGGAACTGCAAATTGGGGATTTCTGTGGAGACCAGCATTTCTTCAAGCTCTGCGCTG
>JAFDAR010000100.1 GCA_019313735.1 Deltaproteobacteria bacterium
CTTCCTTTGAGCAAACTGACCCCTTTTTATATCCAAAGTTTTTATTCCGCGAAAGTTACCGCCGGGCGGGCCGATGGTAAGGAAGGCGGCCTGAAAGGAGCCTCCATTCGCTACCTGCATATTATCCTGCACCAGGCACTGGAATCCTCAGTTGATTTTGGCCTGCTACCCGCAAACCCAACCAGGAAGGTAAAAGTCCCTAACCCGCAGGATGTAGAGCCGGAGGAAATTCATCCCCTGGACGAAGACCAGGTGGCTCAATTCCTGGAAGCCGCCAAGGGCAGCCGCTTTGAAACACTTTTTATTGTTGCCCTGGGCACCGGGCTGCGCCGCGGTGAACTGTTCGGGCTGAAGTGGGAGGACATCGACCTGCAGGACGGGCTTCTGACGGTGAAAAGAACTGTGCACGCAGTTAAAGGAGGGCTGAAATTCGGGCCGCCTAAAACCAAGAAATCCCGCCGCACCATTTCTATGCCTCCCGTGGTGGTGGAGGCCCTTAAAAAGCATCGTAAGGAGCAGAAAGAGGAGAAACTCCGATTAGGGCCGGTTTACCAGGAGCAAGGGCTGGTTTTCCCGGCGGAAGGCGGTACGCCCTTCCATCTTGACAACATTCGCCGCTATTTTAAGCCCCTCCTGAAAAGAGCGGGCTTGCCGGACATCCGCTTCTATGACCTGCGTTATCCAAACTTAAATAAAATCCTAACTATCAACAAAAAAGCCAAAGTTCTTCCGCTTTCCAAATGAAAAAGGTTTGGATTTTATTTCTTTCCTGTATGATTATCCTATAACATTTAGGAGGTCATGCTATGGATTTTCAAAATCTTCTTGAACATCATCAGAAACTGCTTTCCTACATGGAGAGCAATGGGTATTCCGAACTCTATATCAGCCGGTTCAGGGATGAAATCGGCTGGATTCTTCGGAATGCAGAAACAAAACAATGGGCATCTTACACGGATATCTACCTGGAGTACACCCATGTTTCTCATTCGAAAGATTACCTGCGCAACAAAAGAACCATCATCGGTGCAATCGAACAATTCGATTTTTATGGGAATTATCCGAATGGAAGACGTCGGCACACGCTTTTCAGCCGCGGCGCTTACCATCTGCTCGTTCCTGAATTTCAGGAATTGATTGATTTTTACTGCGAAGCAGAAAAAAGGCGCGGAAAAAAAGACACAACCATCTACAGCGAATCCCATCATGCGGCTTCCTTCCTACTTGCCCTTCAGAAGGACGGCGCAGACAGCCTGGAGAAGGTCACGGAGGAGCAGGTCATTTCCTTTTTTGTGTCTAAAGAAGGAGCGCTTATCAAGAGCTGCTCCTATAAAAAAGACATTGCCGCCGTCTTTAAAGCGGGGCTTGCCTGGAATAAAAATGAATGCGGCAGGATCCTCTGTTTTCTCCCTGCCCTGCGTGAGATCAGAAAAAATATTCAGTACCTTACCGTCGAAGAGATTTCTAGAATCCGTGCGGCATTGGATGACTGCGGGAACGGCCTGACGCTCCGGGACAGGGCAATCGGGATGCTTTTAATGTATACGGGACTGCGAAGCTGCGACGTGGCAAGAATGACTCTGGATGCAGTCGATTGGGAAAATGATCGGATATATATCCATCAGCAGAAAACGGAGACACCGCTAGAGCTCCCGCTTTCTGCCATGGCCGGCAATGCCATTTATGACTATCTTTCATCGGAACGCCCCGATTCATGCGAAAACCATCTGTTTCTCAGCCTGACCAGGCCGTTCACACCGCTGGACAGCGGGAGCATCGGAAACATCACCGGGAAAATCATGAAGGAAGCAGGGATTCGCCAGTCCCCAGGCATGAGGAAAGGAACCCATATCTTTCGGCACCATGTGGCATCCACACTTCTTGGCAACGGCATTCCCCAGCCTGTAATCAGCCGCACCCTTGGACACACGGCTCCGGATTCTCTTGAACCCTATCTCCGTGCGGATTTCATCCATCTGAAGGAATGTGCACTGGATATTTCAGGCTTTCCCGTTGCAGGGGAGGTGTTTGGAAATGGCTGAATTCCGTTCTGTATTTGCTCCGCTTTTTCAATCATTCATACATTACCGGAAGGCATCAGACAGGTGGAACAGTTCCTCTTATGAGCCTTTTCTTATCCTGTTTGACCGTTTCTGCGCATCGAATTATCCGGAGGACAAGGAGCTGACACAGGAAATGGTTGATTCCTGGTGCAGGCAGCGTGAAGGCGAAATGAATAATTCCTGCCGGTCCCGTATTTATGTTGTCGTAAGCTTTGTACGATATCTTCGTGAACGCAGGCTTACCCTCATTGCGCCGCCAGAAGTTCCGCGGAAGGAAAAAAGGACGTATATCCCGCATGCTTTTGCCAGGGAAGAGCTGGAACGGTTTTTCCATGAATGCGACAGTCTTACTCCTTATGCCCAGACTCCGGAACAGCGGTCAAGGCAGATAACTGTGCCCGTATTCTTTCGCCTGCTTTACAGCAGCGGCATCAGGACGAATGAGGCAAGGATGCTTCAAAGGGCAGATGTGGATCTGTCGGATGGGGTGCTGGACATCCGCTATTCAAAGGGACATGACCAGCATTATATCGTCCTGCATGATTCCATGCTCAGACTGATGCAGACATATGACCATGCAATCGGAAAGCTTTATCCTGATAGAATCTATTTCTTCCCTGCTAGGAATGGAGGATTCCATACAAGAAATTGGGTACAGAAGAATTTTCGACAGCTATGGGATGCAGTCAACTGTTCCTGCGCCACCGCATATGAATTGAGACATCATTACGCCATTGAAAACATCAACCGATGGGTAGATGAGGGGTTTGGGTTTGATGACAGGCTTCTTTATCTCAGCAAGAGCATGGGGCACACAACGATTGAGAGCACTCGCTATTACTATTCTCTTGTGCCGGGGATGTCGCATCTTCTGGAGGAACACACGGAGGACGGGTTCAATGCTCTGATACCGGAGGTGAATGATGAAGATTGGGAATGAGGCACTTGTCATTGCACGCCACATATCAGATTTCCTGAATACATATGCCCCCTCACAGAAAACAGACAGCATGCACACCCTGAAATCATATCAGACCTCGCTTGCCCTGTATATTAGCTTCCTTGAGTCAATAAAGGGAATAACCCAGACAAGCTTGAATAGAAAATGCTTTGAAAGGCCGTTTGTTGAAGAGTGGCTGGGCTGGCTTGCTGCCAATCGGGGGTGCGGCCCGGAGACATGCAACAACAGGCTGGCATCTCTGCGGGTATTCCTAAAATATCTTGGGTCAAGGGACATCCAGTTTCTGTATCTTTCCAACGATGCTTCTGCAATTGGTCGGAGGAAATGCCAGAAAAAGAAGGTGGAGGGACTGAGCCGTGATGCAATTAAAACACTGATGGCATGCCCGGATACAAAAACTGCATCAGGGAGAAGGGATCTGACATTTATGATTCTTCTGTACAGTACGGCAGCACGGCTTGATGAAATGCTTTCCCTTAAAGCAGAACAGCTTCATCTGGAACAGGCTAAGCCAAGTGCCACAATCATCGGGAAAGGGAACAAAGTGAGGACATTATATCTGCTTCCAAAAGCGGTTGCACATCTGAGAAAATATATGAAGGAATTTCATGGATCGAATCCGAATCCGGAATCATATGTATTTTATTCAAGAAATACTGGCTCCACCAGAAAACTGACACAGCCTGCCATTGCAAAAATGCTTAGAAAATATGCCAGGACAGCCCATGAAATCTGTCCCGATGTACCTCTAACCCTCCATGCGCACCAGTTCCGCCATGCCAAAGCCTCCCATTGGCTTGAAGACGGCATAAACATCGTGCAGATATCTTTTTTGCTTGGGCATGAGCAGTTGCAGACAACTATGGTATATCTGGATATCACAATAGAACAGGAAGCAAAAGCGCTGGCTACTCTGGAAAGTGAAAATGATAAGAAAATCCAGCCTAAATGGAGAAATGCAGCCGGAACGCTTACGGATTTTTGTGGTGTAAGGCCAATGAAAAAGTGAAATAAAATCCAAACCTTTTATTGGGGTATATGTATGAAAACAAATATATGCATCAAAAGGTTTGGATTTTATTTAAGTTTGGATAACGAAGGTCATGAAGGCGTGGTCCTTTGCCCCTGCCGCCGTGAGAAATGCCTGCTTGCCAAAGAAATCTGCGGAAGTAGTCATAGATGCTTTTTTCACAGTAGTGACCGCCATGGGGAGATGGGAAGAAAATGTATTCAGG
>JAFDAR010000101.1 GCA_019313735.1 Deltaproteobacteria bacterium
GGTGGCGCAGGTATCGGACTTGCCTATGTTGTCCCCATTGCCGTCGGAGTAAAGTGGTTCCCCGACAAAAAAGGGATGGTTACAGGACTGGCCGTTGCCGGGTTCGGCTTCGGCGCGACAATATGGGTCAAGGCAGCCGGTTCCTGGTTCGGCTTGATAAACAACCTGAACTTTTTCGGTCTCGGAGGTGTTCAGAGCGTCTTTCTCCTTTATGGAGTCATTTTCCTTGTTGCAGTTCTCCTGGGAAGTATTGTCATGATTGATCCTCCGGAGGGTTATGTCCCGGAAGGATGGACTCCGCCAGAGCCCGTATCCTCAGAATCGGGATCAAATCCGGGCAGCGCGGCTTCGGGCATGACTAATTTCGAATCAGGTGAGATGTTGAAAACTCCTCAGTTTTATATAATATGGGTTACATTCCTGTTTTCAGCCATCGCCGGTTTGATGGTTATCTACTGCATCAAACTGTTCGGCATTGACTCTTTGAAAGCCGCGGGAATGACCGCTGCGGCTGCCTCTGCCGCGGCCGGTACCGCCATGGCCCTGTACGCGATTTTCAACGGTCTCGGTCGTATCGTCTGGGGAACGGTTTCTGATAAACTCGGACGCAAGATGTCTATTTTTCTCATGTGCCTGTTCCAGGGAATCATCATGCTCCTCTTTTACAAGATGGGTGGAACAGTCGCTACACTGATTATAGGCGCCTGTATCATCGGCTTTAATTTCGGTGGCAATTTCGCCCTCTTCCCTGCCGTAACAGCAGACTACTTTGGCAACAAGAATGTCGGGTTAAACTACGGCTTCATATTTGTTGCGTACGGTATCGCCGGTGTCATCGGACCTCAGATCGCCGGATATTTCAAGGACGCAGCCAAGGGTGGCGGTGATCCTTCAATATGGGTAACTCCTTTTATCATTGCGGGAGTTGCATGCCTGCTGGGAGCCGCCCTTACACTGCTATCAAAACCACCAAAGAAGTCATAAGGCACACTCATTAAAACAACGAAGAACGCCGGCCATCTGGCCGGTGTTCTTCGTTCTGTCCGTAGCTGTGGAAATGAACCAAAAAGCAACAATGCTTAATTTACCGGATTCAGCATCAGTGTATTTTTCGTGTGTTCCTTAATGGCCCTGTCACTGAACCACCAATAGACTTTTTCTCCATTCATAAAGGATTTAATCTGATCGGTGGTGTGCGGGTCGAACTGACGTCCGGCAATGCCTCCCGGTAAAACCGCCAGGACCTTATCCGGATCACCTAAATCCGCCACCATCCTGAGAGAAGCGGAGACGGTAACGTTAAAGGGCTTGTTAAAATCGTACATGCCGCGGCACAGCGTTTCTCCGGAACCCATAGCGGGATGTGACCCTCCGCCCAGCCATTCCTTCCCGGTTCCGGATCGCCTGATGGGACTGAGAAACTCATGCAGATGAACCTTCCCCCAAAGCCATCCGGCCGGATTATCTCCCAGGGTCGGCTGAAGTTTTTTGAGCGCATTCAAGGCAGCCTGATGAAAAAGATCGTCCCGCCCTTCTTTTCTGTCACCGGTATTGACATTATCAAACCAGGACGAATCTCCTTCGATTACCATCTTTTGAAGCCGTTCCTCCCAGAAATACCAGTTGTCCAGCATCTTCTGAGCGAGTTCGTCTCCCAGCTCGTCGCTATACACCAGAAGGGCGAATTCGCGGTAGACGGACTGGAATATGGTGGGAGCGGCGCTATCCGGAGAATCGACATAGTTCCAGTCTGAAAGTATCTGACCCAGCGCTCTGGTGTCATCATGGCCCGTCAGCGCCCGGCTCATGACTGGCGCGATTTTCTTTGCCATGAGATTGACCGCGTCTCTCTGAAATTTCCAGTGGTTGTCCACCGATTTTTCCCCGGGGCTATCCATCAGTTCGATCAGTCTCCGATACCTGTAGGAAGGGGACGCCCAGGAGGTATAATAGTAGGGGTAATCCCTCCCCACGGTCATGTGATTGCAGGTGCCGACCCATCCCCGGGTGGGGTTGACGGCATGAGGCATATCCTCCCAGGGAATCCATCCGGTCCAGTTATCCCGGCCATCGTGAACCACATAGGGTATCAGGCCTTCTTTCTTGGTGCGGATAGGAACCCTGCCCGTTGTCTGCCACCCGAAGTTTCCCTCGCTGTCGGCGAAGACAAAATTGAGGGGAACCTGGTTTACATCCCTCAGGGCCCGGCGAATCTCTGTCACCGTTCTGGCTTCCTGTAGTCGCTCAAAGCCGATGGTGGGGGCCATGGTTTCAAAGCCCGACCAGCGTACCGTCATAACCTTGTCGGTTTTCAGACCGGGCATGACACTGGAGATAACGGGCCCTCTTTTCGTACACCGGATTTTGATCACCTCTTTCCGGAATCCGTCGGACGCGGTCTTGTCTTTTATCTTCAGTGTTTCTTCAATCACCTCGAACGGCAGGGAACTGTCACCTTCGAGGTAATTGTCCGGGTTGCCGGGATCCACTGTTTCGATATAAAGATCCTGTGTATCGTTGTAGGCATTAGTTACCCCGATGGCAAAGTGGCTGGTCCGGCCAATGGTCATCCCGCCTAATCCGGGAATGGTTACTCCCACGGATCGTGTCGTGGGGGTTATAAGCCCGCAAGGATACCAGGGGCCCGGCAGGATTGTGGCATCCAGGTGCGGGTCATTGGCAACGACAGGTTTTTTGCCTGCTGAGAGCTCTGGGCCTGTAGCCCAGTTATTGCTTCCAATCTTCAATGAACTGTCATGAAAATAGGAAAGCATGGTTTTATCAAGTGCAATATTTGAACGGGCGATCTGGAGAGATAAATCAGGGGTATCCACCTCTTCCCGGACAGGATCGTCAGGATTGATAGTAATGGGGAAGATTTCAGCGGCCCTGGCTGGTCCCAGTTTTTCAATCAGCATCTGGGTGATCACCTCGCAGCCGGCATTGCCTGCGCTGTTCCATCCCATGTAATAAAGAATGGTCAATGAATCCGTAATGGTCCATAGCGTGGGCTTTAAACCGGCCAGTTTGAATTCCAGATGTATATTACCGGGTCTTGTGTTGATGAAGGCATTGACGCCATCCACATATTTCTGGAGATAATTTCGAGTTTCATCGCTGAGCAATTCAACGTGTTTCTCCGCGTTACGATGAAAGCCCAGCGTCCTCATTCTGGTGTCCAGACCCGTTGCCTTCTCTCCGACAAGCTCTGTGATTCTACCGGACGCGAAGAGCTTTGTCAGTTCCATCTGGAAAAGCCTGTCCTGAGCAGCGACAAAACCCTGGGCCAGACTAAGATCATCCATATTCTGAGCATAAATATAGGCCATGCCCTTTTCGTCACGGTGAACCGTTACCGGGGCAGTTAACCCGGAAATGCCCAAGTTACCGTCCTTCGTGAATTTGTTGAGTGGAGAAGGACCGAAGGGATTTACAATGACCACAACAGCAATAATACCAGTAACGATCACCGCAAACACCAACCAGAGGACTCCTTTTAACAGCTTCATGACTGACCTCCATACCCCTAAGGGTTCTAAAATAAAGGGGCCCGGGATTTGAGTGAAACTGGAAATTTTAAATTTGAAACTGGGGTCAAACCGCCCTGGCCCCTGATTCCTGACCCCTGTTTTACCAAAAGGCTTACGCCCTGTTGCGCCACCTGATTACATACCGAACAAGACCGATGATCAAGATGACAATTAAAAGAACTATGAAAATCGCGCCGCAGGCAATCCATGTAACATGAGTCCCGCGTTTCAGCAGTTTAAAGGGATTCCAGCTGGGCTCGACAAGCTGACGTCCCAGTTTGCCCCTGTATTTTTCCGGGATATCCGGCACCCCGTCGCCCGTAGTATCGGGAAAACTCCGGATATATTCCAGAACTCCCATATACTCCTTGAGTTCTTGGATTCCGGGGGCCTTCTTGTCCGCATCGACCCGGACGCTTTTCAGGTCGTCAACAGGATTCCCATCGCGGTCCTTTGGAACGATATCCAGAAAATGCCAGGTAAAGTTTCCCACAACCTTTAAAAATGTGGCATTGTAGATATCGGCCGCGACCCGGACGAGTCTCTTATTCGATTTCGAATAGTCCAGCAGGGAGTATCCGTTCTCCTCGTCCCCGAGCCATATCTCTGTTACCCGGTCAAAGATCATCCGGTTGGGATTGTATGAAGCTCTAATCCCGGAGGCCTGAAGGTAGTAGTCGCCCCCCTTCAGAGGATAGACACTGGTCAGTATCTCCA
>JAFDAR010000102.1 GCA_019313735.1 Deltaproteobacteria bacterium
GGAGTTTCGGCGCCCGAACGTATGTGAAGATCAAGGATAGACTAATGCCGCAGAAAAATGGAGCTTTCGAATTCAGGCTGGGTAGATTCGGTCTGGTTTTTTTAACCATTGTGATCGCCCTGCTTCTGTTGTTCTTCTTTGTGTGTGGGGTGATGGTTGGAAAGAACATAGAAAGTTATCCGAAGAAAATAGCCGATATGCCCGGCACCATAAAGGAAAAGATTGTAAAAAGCAGGGGTGCCGCGACAGGTACGGACAAAAAAGAAGATGAAATCAAATTTACTTTTTATGACACACTCAAGGGGAGCGGCAGTAATGTAAAGGAGAATTTCGCGGACAAGAAGGTTTCTTCCTCTGAGAAGTATAAACCACCTGAGAAGAAACAACGCAGTGGACAGTATGATATCCGGGTAGCATCTTTCAAGGACAAAGGCAAAACAGAAATCCTGAGGGCAAAGTTGTCCGATATGGGATATTTTCCAAGCGTGGACAATGTCAGCCTGCAATCAAAAGGAAACTGGTTCCGTGTAAAACTGGTGGGCTTTGCCACGTATGATGATGCCAGTAAGGTCGCATCCCTGGTGGAAAAAGAGATAAGGGGCATCAGATGCCTTATTATAGAGAACAGGGGAAATTAGAATAAACTGTCATGTTTGAAAATTTAACCGAGAAACTGGACAACGTTTTTAAAAAACTCAAGAGAAAAGGTATCCTCAACGAAGAAAACGTGAAGGCAGCCATGAAAGATATCCGCATGGCGCTCCTTGAAGCGGATGTCAATTTCAGAGTGACCAGAGAATTTATCGAGGATGTCAGCAAGCAAGCCATAGGCCGGGAAGTTCTCGACAGCATAAGTCCCGGTCAGCAGATAGTCAAAATCGTTCACGGCCGGCTCGTTGAATTAATGGGAGCAGAGAGCAGCCACCTGAACCTTTCCAACCGGTTTCCAGCCCCTGTCATGCTTGTCGGTCTCCAGGGATGCGGCAAGACAACCACCGCGGCAAAACTCGCCCGCCATCTGACAGGCCAGAAACACAGGGTTTCCCTGGTCTCTGTCGACGTCTACAGACCCGCAGCCATCGAGCAACTGAAGATCCTCGGAGAGAGTATCAACGCGCACGTATACGATTCAAAGGATCAAAGGGATCCGGTAAAGATATGCGTTGAAGCCGTTGAAGACGCGAAAACGAACGGCTTTGACACCCTGATCATAGACACCGCGGGCAGGCTGCATATCGACGACAAGTTGATGGACGAATTAAAGAGAATAAAAGACACTGTAAACCCGTCCGAGATACTCTTTGTCGCCGATGCCATGACAGGACAGGATGCGGTTTCGGTGGCCGAAAAGTTTGACGACCTGTTAGGTATAGATGGCGTTGTGCTGACAAAGATGGATGGTGACGCGCGTGGAGGAGTGGCGCTGTCTCTGAAAAAGGTGACCGGAAAACCCGTCAAATTCATCGGCATGGGTGAAAAGATCGACGCACTGGAAGTTTTTCACCCGGAACGTATGGCATCCAGAATCCTCGGCATGGGCGACATATTGACCCTCGTCGAGAAGGCACAGACGACAGTAGATGAAAAGGCCGCGAAAGAACTGGAAAAAAAGATAAGAAAAGATTCATTTACACTGGACGATCTGAAAAAACAGCTGGGGCAGATAAGGAAGATGGGGCCGCTTCAGGACATCTTGGGAATGATACCCGGACTTGGGAAGATAAAGGCCATGAAGAACGCGACGCCGGATGAGCACGAGCTGGTAAAGACAACCGCCATCATTGATTCCATGACAAAAAGAGAACGTACCAACTACAAGATTATAAATGGACAAAGAAGAAAAAGGATCGCCAAAGGAAGCGGCACTACCGTGCAGGATGTCAACAAGGTTCTCAAGAATTACATAGAGATGAGGAAAATGATGAAGAAGTTGACAAAGGGAGGAATGAAATCAATGATGAGGGGCAATTTGCCCTTTAAATAAAATAAAATATATGTTAAGAACAACGACTGGACTAAAATTTATTATCAGGAGGTAGTAACCCGGGGAATGACAGTTAAAATAAGATTGACGCGAAGGGGCGCAAAGAAGAAACCCTTCTACAGGATTGTGGTGGCTGAGAATGAGGCGCCGCGAGATGGAAGGTTCATCGAAATCGTTGGAAATTACGATCCAATGAAGGATCCGGCTGAGATAAACCTCAAGGAAGATCGGGTGATGGACTGGTTATCAAAGGGGGCCATACCGACTAAGAAGAGACTTATTGCACCCAAGGCGGAAGAAGCGCAGATAGAGGGTTAGTAAGTTAGAAATTATTTTCTGCGTTTTTTGGCAGAAAATAATTTTGTTAACGCATTAGTACGATAGAAGTTGCTTTCTTGTAGAAAGCGACTTCACTATCGCACTTATCCCCTTTGTGGGACTTATCCCGTTTATCGGGGTTAGGGCAATAGACGATCTATATCTTACTTACTCTTAAGAATCAGTGGAGGTTGTTGCGATGGGTTAGGGCAACAGACGATCTATATCTTACTTACTCTTAAAAACCAGTGGAGGTTGTTGCGATGAAAGACTTAGTCAAGTATATGGCTCAGGCTTTGGTAGATTATCCTGATGATGTTGAGTGCACCGAGGTGGTTGGCGAGCAGACTTCTGTCATTGAAAGGTTATCGGAAAACAGGGAAAAACCGCAAAGGCGATGAGAACCATCTTGAGCGCCGCATCATCCAAGATTCACAAGAGGGCGGTCCTCGAGATCATAGAGTAAGTGAACGAGTAAGTGAACAGTCTGCTTGAAATAGGGAAAATCGTTAAAACCAGCGGTCTTAAAGGCCGGCTTAAGGTTCTTTCATATTGTGAATCGGCAGAAACGCTTGAAACACTGGAAAATGCCTTCATAGGCAAAGATAGCGAACATGTATCCTCCTTTAGCGTCAGAGTCACAGGCATTAAACGGGGATCTTTCTCCATTGATCTTGAGGGGGTGGAAAGCGTAGAGGCAGCCGGCGAGCTGATTGGGCGCTATATGTTTGTGCCTTCGAAAAATCTTCCTGATGGCTATTACTACTGGAAAGATATAATAGGACTCGATATTGTTACGGAAGAAGGCCTGAAACTGGGACGGATAACAACTATTCTGCCAACGGGAAGCAGTGATGTCTACGTCTGCAGCGGCAGCGAAGGGGAAACCTTTATTCCGGCTTTCGATGACGTGGTAAAAGAGATTGATATTGAAAAAGGCGTTATGGTTGTGAAACTTCCCGAAGGACTGTAGAATGATTGCTTTTGATATTTTGTCTGTCTTTCCGGAGATGTTTCAATCCACCCTCGGCAGTAGTCTTATAAAAAAATCCATAGAGAAGGGCCTGGTTGAAGTAAACCTCCACGATATTCGTGATTATACCAGGGACCGGCATAGAACTACCGACGACGCCCCCTATGGAGGAGGTGGTGGAATGGTGATGAAGGTAGAGCCTGTCGCAAATGCCCTGAAAGGCATTATTCCCGCCGGAGACAAAACGCCAGTTATCCTCCTCTCACCGCAGGGAGAAACATTCAAACAGAAGATCGCGGAAGAACTCTCTCAATATTCCAGAATTGTCCTGATATGCGGGCATTATGAGGGGATAGACGAACGAATCAGGGAGCATCTTATTGATAGAGAAATATCGATAGGTGACTATGTCCTGAGCGGTGGAGAGTTGCCCGCGATGATTGTTGTGGACGCTGTTTCGCGTCTTGTGCCCGGTTTTGTGGGAAACAGCGAATCGGTACTGTACGATTCTTTTTCGACCGGACTCCTTGAAGGACCCCACTATACGAGACCCAGGGAATATGAAAACTGGAAGGTTCCGGAGGTGCTGTTTTCGGGACACCAGAAGAAGATAGACGAATGGAGGCGAAGAGAATCCCTCAAGAGAACACTGCAGAGAAGACCTGATATGCTCAGACAGACTGATCTTACGGAAGAGGACAAAAGGATGCTCGAAGAGCTTGCAGGAGATCCTCAACTTGTGTAAAAACCTTTACATTGCTCTTTTACACTACCCCGTTTACAACAAGAAGGGGGATGTTGTGACAACGGCGGTAACCAATATGGATATACACGACATATCAAGGGCCGCCAGGACTTATGGTGTGAGAGGCTTTTACATCATAACACCGATAGAACAACAGCAGATATTCGTCAAACGTATTCTGCACCACTGGCAGAAGGGATATGGCACTACTTATAACCCTTCCAGAAAACAGGCCTTCGACATTGTGAGGCTGGAGGGCACCCTCGATGGTACAATAATGGCTATATCGCAGGAGACCGGGGGTAAGGTCAATGTGGTGGCTACAAGCGCCTCACCCCGGAGAAGACATATAACCTGTGAAAGTCTGAGAGAAAAGATATCGGTAAGCAAAGAAGCTTTTCTGATAGTCTTTGGAACGGGTTGGGGAATAGCAGAAGAGGCCATTGAGAAGGCTGACTTCTTCGTGGAACCGATAAGAGGAAACTCCGATTACAATCACCTGTCTGTCCGGTCGGCGGCAGCCGTTACGCTGGACAGATTGTGTGGACAATAACTAAATGCAAATATGATTTTTTAGAGGAGGATTTTGAACTATGAATGTTCTCGACATGATTGAGAAGGAACAGATGAGAGCAGATATTCCCGGTTTCAAGCCGGGTGACACCGTGAAGGTGTATGTAAAGATTATAGAGGGTCAGAAGGAAAGGATCCAGGTTTTTCAGGGATCCGTCATACGCAAAAGAGCGGGGCAGAACCGCGCCACTTTTACCGTCAGGAAGATATCTTCAGGCATAGGGGTCGAAAGGACGTTTCCCCTCCACTCCCCCATTATAGACAAGGTAGAGGTAGTGATGAAGGGCAGGGTAAGGCGTTCAAGATTGTATTATCTGAGGGGATTAAAGGGCAAGAAGGCAAGGATAAAGGAACTTGGCAGAAGGTGAAATGCATGAGTTTGAACTGCGAGCCAGCCGGCGTGGTTTTGACGCGATCGCCGGCGTCGATGAGGCTGGAAGGGGGCCCCTCGCGGGTCCTGTTGTCGCGGCGGCGGTAATCTTTCCTTCAGGCTATACAAACGGGGAGATCAGGGACTCGAAAAAACTGACTCCCCGGAAAAGAGAGACCCTGTACAAGATAATCGGGGATGATGCCATCTCCATTGGTCTGGGCGCTATAGAAGCTTCGGCTATAGACAGAATCAACATCCTCCAGGCAACACTGGCGGCAATGAAAATGGCCGTTTTGAATCTTCCCACCCAACCGGACTATATCCTCATAGACGGAATAAATAATATCAATATCTCCATCCCGCAGGAAACAATTATCAGGGGAGATTCCCTGAGTGTTTCCGTGGCAGCCGCTTCCATAATAGCCAAGGTATCAAGAGATCAGATCATGGACAGGTATCATGTCCTGTACCCCCAGTATAACTTCCTCAAGAATAAGGGATATGGCACAAAGGAACACCGAGAGGCAGTGAAAAAATATGGCCGATGCAAGATCCACAGGAGATCTTTCAGGATCAAATAACATAGAGAAGGGCAAAAAGGGGGAAGATATCGCGGCCGCCTACCTGCAAAAAGAGGGGTACAGGATCGTCGAGAGAAATTACAGGTGTCTTTATGGAGAAATCGATATTATCGCCATGGATGCCGGAGATATAGTCTTTATTGAGGTAAAGAGCAGAAAATCGGATAATTTCGGCTCACCTGAAGAGGCAGTCGGCATAATCAAACAGAGAAAAATTTCAAAAGTGGCGCTCAACTATCTGCAGGAAAAGAAACTTACCGAACACAACGCGAGATTTGACATTGTGGCTATAAGATTCGTGCCGCGGGGTAACCGGGTGAAAATCATAAAAAACGCTTTTGACCTGAGCTATTAATCACAAACAGTTATGCAAAAAGGAATACTATACATCGTTTCCACTCCCATAGGCAACCTGGAGGACATAACCCTGCGTGCTATCCGCATCCTGAGGGAAGTGGGGCTGATCGCCGCGGAAGATACACGCAGGACAAAGATTCTGCTTGATGCTTATGGAATCGATACACCTCTCACAAGTCTCCACGACCGGAACGAGCTGAAAAAGGGCATCCATCTGATAGCCAGGCTGAATGAAGGGACGGATATAGCCTATGTCTCCGACGCCGGCACACCCGGGATATCCGATCCGGGATACATCTTCGTTAAACAGGCTATTTTTGAATCCATCAGGGTTGTCCCTGTTCCAGGACCGGTCGCCGCGGTTGCCGCTCTTAATGTCTCCGGCCTTCCGATGGACAGTTTTGTCTTCTTCGCGTTCCTGCCCTCCCGCCGCGGGAAGAGAAGACAACTTCTGGAATCCGTCAAAGAAGAATCAAAAACCATGGTATTTTATGAATCACCCAACCGGCTTGTCGCTACCCTTCAGGATATCAGTGAAGTCCTCGGGGACAGGCAGATTGCCGTGTCCAGAGAGCTGACAAAGATATACGAAGAAACCCTGCGCGGCACAGTAAGTGAGGTCAGTGAGTCTCTCAGGGAAAAGAAGATAAGGGGAGAAATCACACTGGTAATTTCGGGGACCACAACCAGTCCCGACAAGTCGGTATCCCCAGACGAAATACGGGCAAGATTTCAGGAAGCACGAAAAAACCCCGGATTATCGCCGAGAAAAGAAATATACCGGCAGGTTCTTGATTTCATAAATGAAAACTCGGGATAACAAGGGAACATCCATCTTATCTTTTTTCTGAGAGATTCAAACAACTATCATTATTTGTCATTTCGACCGCAGAGAAAAATCTTAACGGGCCCGTATCATTAAGATTTCCCCCCGACGGGGACTATAGCTCGTCACCGACACTCCTCGAAATGGCAAAACTCAATTCAAAGCTCTTTTCATGCTGAATCCATAATACTTGACACCGGGACATTTGACTGGTATGACCTCAGACCAGAGGAGACACAGTAATGGAAGCAAAAAAACCTTTTCACCCTGCCCGGCACACAAAATACAGGCTGGTCACATCCATACTTGAC
>JAFDAR010000103.1 GCA_019313735.1 Deltaproteobacteria bacterium
AATCAATATAGCCATGTTACTTTGCCTCCTCGGGATATGCTTGTTTCATTTTTTCGGCTATTATTTGGGCTGCGTCTTCCATCGTAATATCGTCGCCATGATATTCGATCCCTGATTCCGCACAGATTTTTTTTGCTTCGGAATCGTTAACACCAGCAAGTCTCACAACGACTGGAAAATCTGCAGGATTTAAGTTCGACTCTTTAAAGGCTCCGGCAATTCCCCGTGCAACAATGTCTGTCTGGGTGTTATTCGTTATGTTCATGTTCATGTAGAAACCCTTGACGCCCGGTTTTGACATAACGCCCTTCACCAACCCTTTCACCTTGATTTCAGGGGGATTTCCTCCAAACTCCGTATAATTGGCCGGTTTGCCTCCAAACCTAAGTAGCGCATCGTAGGATATCAAACTCCCGCCGCCGCCACCACAGAAGAAGCCGACATTGCCTCCCTCCATCTCGGTATAGCGGGCAGTGCCACGATATGCTTCGGTTTTGTCAACCTCTATCATCTGCTTCTCTAATTCTGTAAGCGGTCTCCAAGCGCCGTCACTTCCTACTTCAACCCTGCTTGCCAGATCGGGCTGCCTGTAAAGGGCATCGTCATTGACACCCATTAATATGGCAGCTGCAACCGCATTGCCGTCAGAGGTTATCGCTAACGGATTTATCTCCAGCACCGTTGCATCATATTTGATGAAGATATCATAAAGTTTGGATAAACTCCCAGCTGTGACCATATCTCCTTTGACTGATAGTCGTGAAACCCGTCTAAAATATTTACATAGTGTTTTAATATTTTTTCCGGATGAGACCGGGCAATTTCCTCAATATCGACACCTCCTTCACTGCTGGCAATGATAACTGGCGCCATGTGTGTTGCGTCATATGTCATGGAGACATACAGCTCCTGTACAATATCAAGCTTTTTTTCCACCAGAAGTTTATCGACTGGAAAATTACGCACCGTCATGGAGAGTATCTCCCGGGCAATTTTCTCCGCCTCCTCGGGAGAGTCGGCGAATTTCACGGCACCCGCCTTGTGCCTTGATGACAACGGGAAATCCGATTTTTTCGGCCGCCGTGCGAGCTTCTTCCGGAGACTTCGCAACGGAAAACTCCGGTGCCGGAACTCCATTCTTCTTCAACAATTCTTTACCAATACTTTCCAATACTCTTGCCATTATTATCTCCTTTCAAACACTACCCAATGTAATATCTCGATTGTTTCATAATGTTACTGGATGACAATTCATTCTACACCGCATGAAACGGGATGTTTACAGGGTCATTTTTTCCTGTGTCCTCATGGACACAGTATATACAGGAACCGTTAATCATTCCTTTTTTCGATACACTGCCCTTCCCTCTTCGTAGAGGTCTCTTCCATATATATCGTTGATAACGGTGACGGGAAAATCCTCCACCTCAATTCGCCGAAGGGCCTCAGCGCCAAGATCATCATATGCAATCACTTCGGCTTTCTTTATTCGATCTGATATAAGGGCGCCCGCGCCGCCGATGGCACCGAGATACAGTGCCTTGTAGCGAACAATTGCCTCTCTGACCGCCTGTGAGCGCATTCCTTTTCCAATCATCACACGCAAACCCGCTGCGATCAATCGTGGTGAATACGCATCCATACGATAACTCGAGGTCGGGCCTGACGCTCCGAGAGGCTTCCCCGGCCTGGCCGGGGAAGGTCCCATGAAGTAGATCGTTTGATCATTAAGATCAAATGGCAGCTGACCGCCCCGCTCCAGCGTTTCGACCAATCTTTTATGAGCAGCATCGCGGCCTACGTACATCACACCGGTCAGCAACACTTCGTCTCCCGCTCTGAGTTCCTTTACCGTTTCATCTGTAAAAGGAAGTCTGATTTTCCTTGGTGTCATTTTTTTTGCACTACCCTTCATTCCGCTACAGTGTTATCTCCTTATGTCGCGCACTGTGACATTGCAGATTGACCGCAACCGGAAGGCTCGCAATATGTGTCGGGAAGACTTCAATGTGCACGGCCAGCGCCGTGACCGTACCTCCGTATCCCATGGCACCGATTCCGAGATCGTTCACTCGCTCAAGAATTTCCCCTTCCAGCTCAGCCACCTCCGGGTCTTCATGCGACTCGCCAATCTGCCGCATCAGCGCCTTTTTCGCGATGAGCATACACTTCTCTGCGGTCCCCCCGATACCGACACCGACGATAACCGGTGGACAGGGATTCGGGCCGGCCTTATCGACACAATCCGTTACAAAGTCTATGACACCCTGACGGCCGACCGCCGGCACCAGCATAGCCATCCGGCTCATATTTTCACTGCCGAATCCTTTAGAAAGAGCGGTGATCTTTAGCCTGTCACCAGGGACTATTGAAGTATGAATGATCGCCGGCGTATTGTCCTTAGTATTTACCCTTTCGGAAAAAGGTCGTGTCACAACAGATTTGCGAAGGTAACCTTCTCCGTAGGCCAGCCTCACACCCTCGTTTACCCCTTCAGTAAGATCACCACCCACAATGTGGACATCCTGCCCAATCTCCAAAAAGACTACGGCCATTCCTGTGTCCTGGCATAATGGTACCACTCCTCTGTCACCAATTCGGGCATTTTCAAGTATTCTCTCGATCACGTTCCGGGCAACAGGTGACTTCTCGCTTTGTTTTGCCTCCACGAGAACGGACGTCACATCATCGGGCAGGTGATAGCATACATCACGAAAAAGATCTGATACTGCCTGAGTAATTTTATCGGCAGTTATTTCTTTCATATTTTTTTTCACCCCATATCCCACATATCAGAGTTTGCAATTCAGATCTTTTCAATCGGTTTCAACGTCACATCCATTGTGTCGTTTTCGCGATGAAAAACAATATGCTTCGCCCAATTATCAACCAACTCAGGATAATCTTCCCTGTTGTGGGCTCCTCTCGTTTCAGTCCTCATAAGAGCAGCAGTTGTTACAAGTTCACCCACCATAGCAAGGTTTTCGACTTCCAGAAGGTTGGCAATCGATTTGAGAGATCTTTCTCCTACAGGAAGACACATGTTGCCTATTTTTTCCTTTTGTATTGCCTCTATAGATTGAAGAGCTTTTCGTAATCCATCCTCATTTCTTATGACACCCACATGCAGACTTACCGCACTCGAAATATCACTTCTTACTTCGAGAGGATCAGCTCCGTTATCTCGTTTTATGATACCCTCAATCCGTTCTTTTATCCCATTAGTTCTCTCGGGTCCTATGTGAACCTGGGGACTTGTAAGAGGTAACAGTTTAGCTCTTTGACAATTTATGCTGCCACTTTGAAGGTGGAGTTTTTTATCTGAGTTCCGGCAAGCAGAGTTTTTGAATCAGCAGCGATTTTTTCAACCGGGTTCAGCCCTTGAAGTTCAGCGGATCTGAGTGAATTACCCCGCCCACAGGGCGGGGCATCTTAAGAAACTGAAGGAGGGGAATTGCATCCCCCTTCCCCCCCGCTCCCCCTTCCCCCCGCTCCGCATTCATCCCCGTCCACAGGACGGGGTATTCTGCGGGAGGATTTCATAAAGACATAAAGATCGCATGGGCTTCAGCTGCTCGGTTTGATCGGTTTTACTGTGAAATCTTTCTGGTCATAACCGGCTTTCTTATTTGCTGCTCTGATGGTTGTTATAAGGGCTGACGTCATTATACTCCAGAAATGTGAAGAGTTCATTTTTATGCCGGATCAGCCGCTTTATAAGCCTGTTGACATCCTTGTCTTCACGGGGCGATTCAATAAGCTGATCGAGCCGATTGTAAAGTCTCATTTAACGCCGGTTGAAAACAGCGGGAACCATTTCTGTTTTGCTGGTGTCCAGCCTGATAGCATCCATAATCAGCCGGCCAAGCTTTTTGCGGAACGTTTGCCAGGCCGCCGACTTGTTGGATTTATCAACCTTTCCAAGTTCGGTCAGCAGATGATAGAAACACCGTTGTGTTGCCAGTGTGCTGATTTTGTTATAAACGCCAAAGAAGTCACAAATGAGAACACCGTCAAATAATTTGCCAAGCACCCCTTTTATGACCGGTGAGCCTCGACTTTTGTCGATTACAAAATAGCACAAGTTATCGGTGGCAAAGCACCAGAGCCAGTGGGTTATTCCGTTGATTCTCCATCCGGTCTCATCGGCGTCGAGCACTGCAGTATTTTTATCTTTTTACCGATATCGTCGTAAATCGGCCTCAGTGTGCCAGCCAGATTTATCCAGGCCTGGGTCAACCCGCCGGGGCTGACATCAAAGTCCCAAAAAGTGGCCAACAGTTTGACGATGTTCCGAACACTCATGCCCACCCAGTAGTGTAGCCATGCAGTCATGATCAAAAGGCTGAGGCCAAGCGTCGAATTGGGCAAGGCCTCGGTGACCTTGGGATAGACCGTCTTTTTGCAATTTGGACACCAGTAACCGTGTATGGTGTGTTCGGTTACCTCAGGTGCTACTGGCGGGATATCCACAGTATAGCGCTTATAGCTTTTTATCGATTTTCTCAGGCGTGTCTGGCACTGCGGGCAGGATTCAAGCGTATGGTTTTTGTAATGGTCTACTTTTTCGGGTCGTTTTCGCACCATTCCCGTGTGGCCCTTTTTCTAGCCGGGCTTTTTCCGACGCTTTTTACCCGTCTCTTTCAGGTAAACTGGCGTCATTCCCGATGGGCAGGTGGGACTGACATCCCCACGGAGCTGATCGAATTTTTCAGCTTCTTCAGAAAGGGCCAGTATGGCATCGATGGCCTGCTCGGTGGGCAATTGCAGTATGGCGATAGCTTCATACCTGGTCATCGGTAAGCCTTCTTCTGAAGCGCCGATCCAGTGGATAAACATAAGCCGCCTTTGCCTGCCCGTGGATCTGATAGGCCTTACCTTTTTTGGCACTACCCCTGGTATACCCGACACATTGCCAGTTAGCCGCCTTATAGCAGGTGCCGGCAAAGCGGGAAACGTCGACAAACGTTTCAGCAAGATAGACAGGATGCTGATAAGCATTTTGCCAATCATCATG
>JAFDAR010000104.1 GCA_019313735.1 Deltaproteobacteria bacterium
TTTTTCCATTCGGATCTACCTGCTCAGGGGCGTTTGGCTCTGCGGAAATTTCCCCTGCAGATATGTCTGCATCGGATAAGACAGGTTCCTCCGAAAGGTCTTCCTGGTCAAGTCCGGCTTCATTATTATCCTGAACTGTCTGGGAAGATTTAACTATGTGTTCCACAGGAGCTTCTACCCTTCCCAAACCGGAAGAGGATGAAAGGATGGAACCGTGCGGCGGAATACATGAAGACAGAAATATAACTATAAAGGCTGTTATGATTAGTCTTTTTAATGCAGGCATAAATTCAAACCCCTCTTGAATCTTATTTTTCCATCTGCGCTGGATTTTAAGACATTCAAACATCTCAACTTATCAGATACGCTTCTATGAAACCGTCTATATCGCCATCCAATACCTTCTCCGCATTACCCACTTCCATATTTGTTCTGTGGTCCTTTATCATCTTGTAGGGATGAAGAATATAGGAACGTATCTGGCTTCCCCAGGCTATCTTCTTTTTCGTCTTGTTTACTTCGTCCAGCTCTTCGGCCTTCTTGCGAAGTTCCGCTTCATAGAGCCTTGATTTCAGCACCTTCATGGCAAAGGCCTTGTTCTTGTGCTGAGACCTCTCATTCTGGCATTGAACAACAATTCCTGTAGGTATATGTGTGATCCTGACAGCAGATGACGTTTTATTTACATGCTGCCCCCCGGCCCCGCTGGATCTGTAGGTATCCACCCGCAAGTCATTTTCATTGATCTCAATGTCTATGTCATCAGACGCCTCCGGGTATACAAAGACCGACGCGAACGAAGTGTGTCTTCTCCCGCCGGTATCAAAGGGGGATATGCGCACAAGTCTGTGTATTCCGACCTCCGCCTTGGCATATCCATAGGCGTATTCGCCTTCTACTGCTATGGTTACACTTTTAACCCCGGCCTCATCACCGGGTTGAAGATCAACAATCTTCGTTTCAAAACCTCTTCTCTCCGACCATCTCAGATACATACGCAGGAGCATCTGTGCCCAGTCTTGCGCCTCCGTGCCACCGGCGCCGGCATGGATCGCCATGATGGCATTGCCGGGATCTTCCTCCCTGCCCAGCATCATCCTGAATTCGTCATTTCTGACCGAAGATTCAAGACTGGCAACATCTTTTTCTATCTCTTTGAGCGCGCTTTCATCATCTTCATCACGTGCCATTTCAAAGAGCTCTTCCAGATCCTGCAGGGAATTGTTCAGTTTTTTCCATCTGCAGACAGCATCTTCCGCTCTGCTCTTTTCCTTTAATATATTCCTGGCAGTTCCGGGGTCATTCCAGAAGTCCTCTTTGAGGATTTGTTTCTCCAGTTGATCCATCTTTTCTTCATTGGCATCTATGTCAAAGACAACCTCTGAGGTTGTCTATTCTCTTCTTCAGATCTTTTATCTTTTCGGAAATGTCCGCGATCATTTATTTTCCCTCCTCAACGAAATTAAGTAGCCAATTAGCAGAAACACGATACAAGAACAAGCAAATACGTTGCCATATCTTGAATAAAACGTATTTTGCCGGGTGAATTTTACCGGGCCGTTCAGAGCGGTCCTTTCAAACAGGACTGTTCTGGATACGATTTTCCCTGTCGGGTCCACTATGGCGCTTATCCCGGTGTTCGCGGCCCTTATCAGATATGTGCGATTTTCTATCGCCCTGAAAGCTGCCATGGTCAGGTGTTGACAGGGAGCCGATGTGTCTCCATACCATGCGTCATTGGTTATATTGACAAGAAGATCCGCCCCTTTCAGACAATACTCACGACTGATTTCAGGAAATATTCCTTCATAACAGATAAGAATACCTATCTTTCTGTCACCCATTGAAAGGGGTGTAATCTCTCCGCCGGGTGTAAAATCTCCCGCGCCTTCAACAAGTTTGTCGACAAAAAAGAGTATGTTGCGCAGCGGAACATATTCGCCAAAGGGGACCAGGTGCACTTTATCATATCTTCCGGAAACAGTGCCTTCAGGAGATATCAGGTACGCGCTGTTGCGAAAGGAGATTTTACCCTTTTCCCTCGCGTAACCCAGAGATCCGAACAGAAGCCAGGAATTTGCCTTTTTTGCCGTATTTATCACATCTCTGGACCTTTCATCATAGTTCTGAAAAGAAAATGGCGCGGCCGTTTCCGGCCACACAATCAATGACGCACCGCCCTTTGAAGCATCGGCGGACATATCTCTGTATATCTTCATAGTGTCTGCCTGGTACTCCTGACTCCACTTTACAGATTGGTCAATATTCCCCTGGATAAGCGAGACATCAATAGAATCAGAATCTTTAATAGTATTCTTCAAGTTATCTATACGGTAAATTCCGTAGCCGAAAACCAGTAACAGGAGACTAAATCCGATAACAATCTCAGGCAAAAGCCTTTTTTTCTCACTGCCGGATGAGGAAAACGAACCACTGATACAGTCATAAACAATGCAGTTTAGAAGCACTATCAGAAATGTTATCCCGTAGATTCCTGTAATGTCTCCGACCTGAATCATGGGAAGGTATCCATGCTGCGAATAGGCAAGGTCTTCCCATGGAAATCCGGAAATAAGATGGGCCTTCAGATACTCAAGAGAGGTCCAGAGAAGAGGCGCTATTAACACCGCCCTCATACCCTTCCTCCTGAAATAGACAACACCCACGCAGAATAGCGCCGGATAGAGGCTCAGGTAGATGACCAGGAGAAGCATGACCGAAACGCCGGCATAGAAAGGGAGATGTCCATAATGTACAACAACGAATACTATCCAGTATAGCAGGCCTGTGTTATACACAAGACCCGCAACAAATCCTGTCCGGAATGCACCCGGAAGATCTGTATCTTTTATGGCATACAGAAGCGGCACAAGGGCTACCCAGGCGAGAAAGCCTATATCCGCTTTGGGAAAGGACAGAAAGATAAGCACTCCGGAAACCAGGGAAAGTAGCAGGGTTTTTTTATTCATTGTCTTTGCGCGTCTTTTCTTTTTTGTTGTCGATCTGCGGAATTGTCTCTCCGGTTCGTTTTATCCTTACTTTCTTTATGCTCCTTTCATCTGCCGCTTCTATTGTAATTTTCAGGTTTTCGCAGGTAATGGTTTCACCAACAACGGGAATCTTCTTAATAAGATAGAATATCAACCCTCCAAGTGTTTCAAACTGTCCTTCCGGAACTTCGGTGCCGAAGTACTCTTCAAATTCCTCTATCTCGACCCTGCTGTCTACAAGAACCTCACCTCCGGGAAGTTTTGTGAAGGGATTCTCCTCGATGTCGTGTTCGTCGTGAATTTCACCGACTATCTCTTCTATCAGATCCTCCAATGTTACAAGACCGGACGTTCCGCCATACTCATCAATAACTATGGCCATGTGCGATTTCTTTTCTTTGAGTTCGTGCAGGAGAAGGTGGATATTCTTGGTTTCCGGAATGTAATAGGTCTTTCTAAGAATTGAGATGATGTCACCCTCCTGAAAGGGTTCTGACCAGAATCTCAACAGGTCTTTCACATTCAATATTCCCGTGATATTATCGATATTCTCATTGTAAAAAGGCATCCGGGTATGCCCATGTTTCAGGATGAGAGCGAGTATGTCCTCTATTGTGGAGCCGTCGTTAACGGCAATTATTTCCGTCCTGGGCACCATTACTTCACGGGCCACAGTCTCGCGCAATTCGAGAATGCTCTGGATCATCTCGCCGGACTGTCTGTCAATGAGACCTTCTTCTTCGCCTGTGTTGACAATAGACTGTATCTTCTCCTCCAGCAAAGTAAGGCTCTTTCTTCCGACCGCCCACGGAAAGAGTGTGCCGATCCACTTTTTGATTTTTTCCGGAAAAATGTTTCATTCCCCCCTATTCGGTTGACATTCAGAGACAGCGAAGAACGCTCCCTTACAATCCCCTCATATATTCAGGCCTAAGCATTTTTTTGTTTGAAGACTCGATAACGCGTTGTATCAATCTTGTTGTTTCATTTTTTTCCTGTGGCATTCTGGCGCGTATCGGCAGATAGTTTGAGGCGTGATTGGAGGTAAAAAAACAGTCTGTAAAATCGGATTTTGCCACCATAATCCCCAGTTCTTCAAGAAATCCAAATGTGTCGGGCAGTTCGAATCTACCCGCCATCTGTTCTTCATACAGGGCGGTGCCCGGGACCACCATGACTGTAAGCGCTCCCACATAATCGGGATCGATTTCCGTCAACACCCTGGCAGTATCCAGGGCATGTTCCATGCTCTTTGCCTTTCCTCCTCTGGCGGGCATTTACCCCTTTTTGTATCTTTTCGAGGATATCGTCGTTCCCCGTCTCTACACCGAGATAAGCTATTTTTACACCCAGATTTCTCAATTCCAGAAGTTCTTCAGGCGTTTTGCGCAGAATGCTCTTCGCGTTAGCGTAGAGCCCAATCCTTTTTACACCCTTTATATTTCTGTTAATGGATTCAAGGACAGGCACCAGCTTTCTCATGGGCATAATCAGCACATCACCATCACAGAGAAAAATCCTTTCGATATAACCATATCCGGATGCCTCTAATATATCTTCCTCAATCTCGTCAAAGGTCTTAATCCTGAACCTTTCTCCCTTATAGGTCGGGCAAAATGTACACTTGTTATGCGAACATCCGACAGTCACCTGCAGCAGGAGACTTCCTGCCTCGCTCGGGGGCCTTATTACCATTCCCTCATATTTCATTATTGTTTCTCGTATCCCTCCTTCAAGTACGACGAGTGCATAGGATCTGCAATGCCGTTAATTGATAACGTGTTACTTTTATAATACGACCGCTAAAAAGGCAAGTTACAAAAGCTTTTTATGAACGACCGGCCTTTTGTATATCAAATGAACAAAAATTATGCTATTTTAGAAGAAATTGAAGTACTTTTTCCTTGACGGTCAACGTAGCACAATATAAGGATTTGCGAATCGGTGCTGGAGGGAAAGACATGGCGCCCGTTAATTTCAAGAAGGAGGTTTGTGATCTTGGCAAAGGGAATCGTAAAATGGTTTAATGAGAAGAGGGGTTTCGGTTTCATTCAGCAGGAGGATGGTCAGGACTTATTCGTTCATTATTCTTCAATCAATATGGACGGTTTCAAGACGATTGTCGAAGGAGACGAGGTAGTCTTTGACGTGGAGGAAACCGACCGCGGGCTGCAGGCAAAAAATGTTATGAAGGCTTAGTCAGCAAGCATAAATAACTCATACACCTTGCTTGTCCTTTTGCTTGTTTTCTGCAAACAACATTACGGCGCAATCTGTATAACTTATTTATTCTTGATTCCTTAGGCAAGCATTGGCCTGATTCGAACAAAGATTACAAATATTATATTTCTGTACCAGCACTTACAGGTTGTTGTGTAGATGGGGTTATATGCCTGAAAGGGGGGACGGGTTGCTTTGAGTTGCTGTACTTGATGCCGCCTGTCCCCTGACTGTTTTAAGGAAGGAAACTGTATATCTGTGATTAAATCTTTAAATGATCTGAATTCTGAAGAGAGCGGCGTCGTGTATGAAATCAGGGGCGGGCAGGGGTTGATCAACCGCCTTAACTCTCTGGGAATCATAACCGGAAAAAAGATAACGAAAATAGATTCGATGCTTATGCGCGGGCCTGTTACTATCTTGGTAAACAGGACAAAAGTGGCTATAGGTTTCGGTATGGCCGGCAAGATATTTATTGAGGTGAATAAACGGACATGATGAAGATCCTGCTCATGGGCAATCCCAACGTCGGCAAGAGTGTCATCTTTTCCCGTCTCACAGGGGTGCATGTAGTCTCTTCCAATTATCCGGGGACTACTGTCACCTATACAAGCGGGTTCATGAAGATAGACGGCCGGCAGGTTGAGATTATTGATGTTCCCGGAACCTATACCCTTGAACCAACGTGTGAAGCAGAGGAAATTGCCTCTGAAATGCTCAAGACGGGCGATATTGTAATAAATGTCGTTGACGTGACAAACCTCGAAAGGAATCTTTACCTGACACTGCAATTGATGGAAATGAAGATTCCAATGATAATCGCGCTGAATATGTGGGATGATACTAAACATCGTGGGATAAGCATCAACCTTGAAAAATTGAGCGAAATCCTCGGAATAGCTGTCATCCCCACATCCGGCCTGACCGGTCAGGGAATAAAGAATCTTGTTACAAATATTCCCAAAGCAGTATCCCCATCTTGTCCGACAAGAAACCGCGGTGAACGCTGGGCCTTTGTGGGTAATATAGTAGATCAGGTACAACAGATATCACACAGGCATCACAGATGGTTTGAACGTCTGGAAGACGCAAGCGTAAAACCCAGAACAGGTATATTTATAGCCGCGGCAGTCCTGACAGGTTCTTTTATTGTGATACGATTCATAGGAGAATCATTGATAAACTACCTGTTTGATCCCATATTCAATTTCCTGTGGTTGCCGGCATTGATGAAACTCAGCGCGTTTATGGGAAACGGTGGCCTGCTGCACGATATTATAGTGGGCAAACTGTTTGATGGGGAAATCCACTTCATTGAATCCTTCGGACTGCTGAGCAGCGGTCTTTACGTGCCTTTTGCCATGGTACTCCCATATATCATATCGTTTTATTTCATCCTCGGTATCCTTGAAGATGTCGGGTACCTGCCTCGCCTGGCGGTACTTCTGGATACCGCAATGCATAAAGTCGGACTGCACGGTTTTGCGATCATACCTACCCTGCTGGGATTTGGATGCAATGTGCCGGCAGTAATGGCAACACGCATACTTGAAAGCAAAAGAGAGCGATTCATAGCGGCAACACTGATATCCATAGCGGTACCTTGTGCTTCCGCCCAGGCAATGATCTTTGGCCTGGTTGGAAAGTATGGTGGGCAATACGTGGCAATCGTCTATGCGACGCTGTTTCTGGTATGGATAATCCTGGGAATACTTCTTAATCGCCTGTTAAAGGGATTCAGCCCCGAACTCCTCATCGAAATTCCCCCATACCGCATTCCCCCATGGGGTACGCTCATACAGAAGCTTTGGGGGAGAACACGCGGTTTTCTCATAGAGGCCGTTCCAATAATACTGGCTGCCGTGCTGGTTATAAACATACTTTTTGTCTTTGGAATATTCGATTATATAGCTAGGTTTACGGCGCCTGTAATAACGGGCGTACTGGGCCTGCCCGAAGAGTCGGTTACGGCGATTATCATAGGATTACTCCGCAAGGATGCCGCCCTCGGAATGCTGGCATTATCGGCAATGACAGCCAAGCAGATGGTCATAGGCAGTGTTGTCCTGACCATGTTTTTCCCCTGTATTGCCACAGTTGTTGTCCTGTTCAGAGAGCTGGGTTTGAAGGATTTCCTGAAATCGGCCGCCATAATGCTCACGTCGGCTCTGGCAGTCGGGGGAATCTTGAATGTGATTCTTTAAAACAGGATCATCTTCCGATTAGTTGTAAGGGAGGGTTCAAGGAGTCGAGGATTCGAGGGGTCAAGTGAAAGGATAAAAACCCAGTGAATAGTTCAAAGGCCAAGTGATCTGTCTTCTTGCTTTTTCACCGGTATCCGGCAGGACTTAGAGGTATCTTTCTGTATTCCTCGACAAGGCGTTCAACTGAATGACCATCGGCTGTAAGCCGATGGGTTCAGCAACCGCGTCGAATGAATTCGACTACCATGCGGCCGCTTTATGGAACGCTTATAAACGCTCATCCCTTCGGAATTTTGCAAAACCTTTCTTCGCCTGAAGGCGAGGGGTTTCAACCATCCCCGAGAGGGACACTAAAAATGGAGCGCCCTTACGGCAACTTATATTTTCCTATTCTGTCGGAATTCAGACTGCCCAGATATAAATACCCCCCATGTTCCTGGACGGATGTGATTTCTCTCAAGTGCTTGCCTGTGGGTTCCTGCAGACTCTTAACGATATTCCCGTCTTCGTCCAGCGCAAGGACAAATCCATAGGGTAGCGGTTTGGGCCACAGGAAATGCGGCAGCTTGGATATCAGTCTCTTCACAATGGGAAAGGGATGAAGCCAGTCCAGGATATCATTGCGGACAGTGAACAGGGCTACCCAGAATGTGCCTTTTCTATCCGCAGACACTCCATCCGGGAATCCAGGCAGGTTATCTATAAAGATGTCGTTCGTCCCCGCCTTTTCCCCTTTGAGCCAGTAGCGTATTATCCTGTAGCGATACGTTTCATTGACCAGAACGAAATCTTCATTTTCGGAAAGGGCCACACCATTGGCAAAATACAGGTCTTTCAGCAATACTTTCACTCTTCCAGCCGCCGGATCATAACTCATGAGTCTTCCGTGAGGTCTTGCTTCCAGGAGATCGTAAAGATAGTCTTCCTGAAAGAACTTATCGCTGGCATCGGTAAAATATATGACACCATTGCTCGCAATGTCGAGATCGTCTGTAAACCTGAAGGGTCCGCCCTCAGCCGACGTAGCTAATATGATAATATGACCGTCCCTGTCTATGGAAAGCAACCCCCTGTAAGCGTCACATACTATCAGGTTTTGTCTCTCATCAAAGTGAAGTCCCAGAGGACGTCCATGGGTTTCGGCAAAGGTCTCAACGACACCGCCAGGCAGGAGACGCACAATTTTACCATCCTGAGTGCCGCCATATACACGCCCCTCGTCATCCACATCTACATCCTCCGGACCATTTATCCTTCCGACGGCCAGAAGCTCCGCCTTATCCAGAAGATTATTGAGCGCCAGTACACCCGTCATTTCCGGCTTTTGAGGCGGATTATACGAAACAGGATCAATGGGGGCCCCGCGTACCACCAGAAGCGCCACCAAAGCCACCAGCAGAAAAAGTATTCCCAGTCCTATTCTCTTTATCATGTCATCCTCCTGTCAACTTTCGAATTCTCAACTTGATACTACCATAATAAAAGGACAGGTCAAAACAATTGAAGCTCCCCGCAACAAGTTGCGGGGAATCTCCGATTGTTTAGTAAGTTAGATATTATTTTCTACCAGAAAATAATATCGTTAACGCACTTATCCCGTTTATCGGGGTAAAAGCAGCGGGGAATGCGCTCGCTGTTCAATTCAAAGAATAACTACCAAATATCCTGACTCGACAATTATGTCGTTTTTTGTTTAAAGATCGTTCATAGATGAACTTATTGTTTTTACATTATTTTCACCTGATACTTCAGTTTGTTTCGACATTCTATTCCTCTATTCAACAGAAGCGATGTATCGATTATCTGGATCCCAGTAACTGACATGGCCCCATTTCAAGCACTTAAAGGAACGCTCTGACCTTTGGCACGTAAATTGCTTTTTATCAACAGCAAGACCGAATCAAACCTCCTTCGATTCGAGCTTAAACCCTATAAAGCCGGTTAAGTCAGGCATGCCCCGATCTTAACCGGCAAGTACATTCTACCCGGGAAGCGCAGCAGCTCCCCGGGTTTCTTTTTCTGCGCGCTTTCCAATATACCCATGCTCAAAGAAAAATCAGCAGTACAATACCATCCCAATGAAAAAACAGTCTCGCATTTTTTCCATCTATCTGTTAGAAAGTGTTCACGTAAAGGATTGGTGCATATGCGAATACCAACGCGGCAGGAATGTTATTACATCATGTACAAAATGAAAATGATGGACCATATCGTGGCTCATTCTCTTCAGGTCTGCCGCGTAGCCACGTTCCTGGCCGATTCCCTTGAGGCAGATCTCAATCCGGACCTTGTCCAGGCAGCCGCATTGCTGCATGATATAACCAAAACGAGAAGCATAGAGACCCATGAAGATCACGCACAGACCGGAAAACAGTTTCTCATAAGCTTGGGTTACCCCAGGGTTGGAGACATCGTCGGACAACATGTTCTTCTGGACGAGTATTTCGCCTCCGACAGCCCGACAGAAGCGGATGTGGTTAATTACGCGGACAAACGTGTGGTTCACGACAAAGTGGCAACCCGAATATATCCGGATGCTCTTGGAGAAAACAAAAATCCTGGAGGAACGCCTGTTTCGTTTCTGTTCTTTTTCTCCCGCAGATATGGAAAATCTCCTCGGGCCTGACAATTGTTCCGCGGATTTTTCAGAGTATGGCAGAGTAAATGAAACGGTTGCGGCCGGCACAGGGTAATAATTGATTTTTTATGGAACAATTACGCTTAAAACCCTTGACAAAATCAGGGTGGAGACGTAGTTAACAACGATTGTACGAAAATCAGTTTATTGATATCTTGTTTATGGAAAATTTGTAACAGCATTCAATCTCAGCAAAGCTTATGACTATAAAACCAAAAAAGGGTAGAATAGTAATCGACAGTAAACTGTGCAAGGGATGTTATCTCTGCATGTCGGTGTGTCCAAACGAACTTATTGTCATTTCCACTGAATTAAACGAAAAGGGGTATCATCCCGCCGAATTCACGGAAACAAATGCCGGGGAAGATCGCAGATGTACAGGCTGTGCCATGTGCGCGGTTATCTGCCCTGATATCGCAATAGAGGTCTATCGTGGGTAAAAAACTGTTAATGAGGGGAAGCCAGGTAATCGGTGAGGCAGCTGTACGCGCTGGATGCCGGTTTTACGCGGGCTATCCCATAACACCGCAGAATGCGCTCCCGGAATTCATGTCCGGCGCATTGGATGCGCTGGAAGACGGCACCTTTATTCAGGCAGAAAGTGAAATCGCCTCGATCAACATGGTACTCGGAGCATCCATGGCGGGAGCAAGGGCAATGACCAGCTCATCCAGCCCGGGTATAAGCCTCAAGCAGGAGGGTATATCGTTTCTGGCGGCATCGGAACTTCCAGCGGTCATCGTAAACAGCATGCGCGGTGGACCAGGTCTTGGCAATATAGCACCTTCCCAGGGGGATTACTTTCAGGCCACAAGGGGTGGAGGACACGGAGACTATCGTACAATAGTTCTGGCTCCGGCCTCCGGTCAGGAGATGGCTGATCTAACAAAAAAGGCCTTTGAATATGCGGATAGATACCGGACACCTGTTATGCTCCTGGTCGACGGCATGATGAGCCAGATGATGGAACCGGTTATCTTTCCTGACCCCGTCAATCTCACTGAACTGCCTCCCAAACCATGGGTACTGGACGGGGCAAACGGAAGGCCAAGTAGAATAATAAAATCCCTGATCCTGGACACGATGGAGATGGAAGAACACAACTGGAAGCTCGCGAGAAAATACGAAATTATTTCCAGGGAAATCGCGGCCGCTGAAACTTATATGACTGAAGATGCCAGGTTTGTGGTTGTCGCTTACGGAACTGCCGCAAGGGTAGCCAAGGGCAGCATAAAGAGGGCTCGTGAAATGGGACTGAAAGTGGGTCTATTAAGGCCTGTTACCCTGTGGCCCTTTCCTGAACATATCATCAGGGAGATGAGCAGATCAGTCAAAGATTTTCTCGTCTTTGAGATGAATACCGGGCAGATGCTTGACGATGTAAAACTATCCCTGGAGGGAAGAAGTAACGTGCACTTCTATGGACGTCCGGGGGGAATTGTCTCAACCCCCGATGAAATAGCCAAAGTAATAAGCAGCCTCTATTACCGCCAGCACCTGGAAGAGGATTGATAGATGGAAAAGGTTGTCTTTAAAAGACCAAAATATATGAAGAAGGCGCCGTTTCATTACTGTCCCGGGTGCGGGCACAGTATCATTCATCGATTGATAGTTGAAGTTATCGAAGAACTTGACATAGGAGAAAAAACAATCTGTGTTCCCCCGGCCGGTTGCGCGGTACTGGCCTATGACTACCTTGACATAGATATGGGAGAGGCTCCCCACGGAAGAGGCGCGGCGGTGGCTACCGGGTTAAAACGTATTCTCCCTGACAAAATGGTGTTTTCCTATCAGGGCGACGGGGATATAGCTGCTATCGGGACCGCTGAAACTATTCACGCAGCCAACAGAGGTGAAAATATTACCGTTATCTTCGTCAACAACAGTTGCTACGGTATGACGGGTGGGCAGATGGCTCCCACGACCCTGCTCGGCCAGAATTCCACCACCACAC
>JAFDAR010000105.1 GCA_019313735.1 Deltaproteobacteria bacterium
GAAAGTGACAATGGTGGTAACTACCCTGGGCACATCCGGCACCGCCATGGGCATCTCCAGAAAACTCAAAGAATACAATAAAGATATCAGAATCATAGGCGTAGAGCCATACCTCCATCACAAGATACAGGGCCTTAAAAACATGAAGGAGTCATACCGGCCGGGCATCTTTGACAGGAGACACCTGGATGAAAAGATCAATATACTGGATGAAGACGCCTTCGAAATGGCAAGAAGACTCACGAGGGAAGAAGGAATCCTGGCGGGTATGAGTTCCGGCGCGGCGATGCACGTGGCCCTGGAAAAAGCCGGTGAGATGACAGAAGGATTAATCGTGGTCATCTTCCCGGACAGCGGAGAGAGATATCTTAGTACAGCACTCTATGCAGACAGGGGAAAAACCTCGCTTTGCCTGTACAACACACTCAGCAGGAGCAAAGAACCTTTCAGGCCGATAGACACCGCTCAAATCCTCATACATTCATGCGGCCCGACCGTGCACGAAGTTCCTCATAGACCTGGCCGACAGGTCCATAAGTGGCTCCGACAGGGCCGGCATGGATATCAGAGAGTTTACAAAAGGGCACACCAAGATATTCTTCAGCGATATGGATAAACTTAATATCAGCCATGACAACGCCTACCCGACAGCGAGCGAGAACGTCGATTCGATGATCAAACTGGTGGAACGTCTCGTGGAAAAGGGTTATGCCTACGAGAAATTGAGGTCCGTCTATTTCGATATATCGCGGCTCGATGACTACGGAGTTTTGTCGAATGTAGATCTGGCAAAGGTACGGCATTCCAAAACGGTGGACCAGGATGATTATGAGAAGGACAGCCCCGTGGATTTTACCCTCCTGAAGAGGTCAACTCTGGCAGAGTTAAAAAAAGGTATATATTTCAAGACCAGATGGGGAAATGTAAGGCCGGGCTGGCATCTTGAATGCGCGGCCCTTTCCATGAAATATCTGGCGGGAAGCTTCGACATTTACATAAGCGGCTCCGATATCATCTTTCCGCACTGTGAGAATGTCATGGCAATAGGGAAGGCCGCCACCGGGAAAAATCCCGCGAACTACTGGCTTGCCTCCGAGCTCGTCATGATGGAAGGCAAGAAGATGTCGCGGTCAGCGAACAATTTCTTCACAGTGAGCGATCTCGAAGAAAAAGGGTACTCCGGAAGAGAAATCAGATACTTCCTCCTCAGTTCCCACTACAGAAAACCGCTGAGTTTTTCATTCGGCGCGCTGGATACCGCATGCAATACAATCAAAAGGCTGAACAGCTTCATACAAAGGCTGATACGCTTCACTCCGGGAGACGGCTACACAGACACGGACCAGCTTATCTACGACGTCAGGAGGGGATTCACCGAAGCGATGGATGACGACTTCAGTATCTCCGGCGCCCTTGCCTGTGTGTTTGAATTTGTTAGAAAAACAAACATCCCTCTGGCCGGGAAACAGCTTGATATAAAGCAAAGGGATATGATTCTTGATACTATGAAGGATATAAACTCCGTCCTTCGCGTAATGAATTTCGAGGAGGAAACACTCAGCAAAGATGCCGCAAGACTGATGGAGAAGCGAAAGAAAGCCAGGACCGCCGGTGACTGGGAAAGATCCGACCTCCTGAGAAAAGAACTCTCAGCGATGGGGATAATCGTTTATGATACACCGGAAGGTATGATCTGGACCCTGCAATAAAAAAATGCCTGCAAGACCGTCAACGGCTTTTTGTAATTCCCCGCCGTTGACAGTAGGTAGAGACAGGACATTTGCTACACATTGGCGAGATGGGCCGGCAGATATTCCTTCCAAATGCCACCATGATGGTATTATATTCCGTCCAGTATTTTCGGGGGAGTTTTTCCCTCAGGGCATATTCTGTCTCCTCGGGTGTTTTTGTTCTAACACAGCCAAGGCGGTTTGAGATTCTGTGGACGTGTGTGTCCACGCATATACCCTCCCCACCGTATCCCAGCGTGACAACCAGATTAGCTGTTTTTCTCCCCACCCCCTTTAGCGTAAGCAACTCTTCAATGCTGTCAGGAACATGAGAATCGTATCTTTCAACCAGCTCCCCGCAGACGTGGAGTATCGTCTTTGACTTGTTCCTGTAAAAACCAGCGGGATAAATGGCGCCTATGATTTGAGCTTCGGAAAGCTTCAACATCTCCGAAGGGGTTGAAGCCAGAGCAAAGAGCCTGCGGGTGGCTACTTCTGTAACCTCGTCCTTTGTCCTGAGACTGATAAGCGTGGAAATGAGTATTTGGAAAGGATCTGATTTTTTTTCTGCAAGCTCTGAAACGACGGGGAGTTTTTTTGACTTGAGGCTTCCATGCGCCACGATTATCAGCAGTTGGCAGGGCATCAGATATGCAGAACGGCTTGATTCCTGATTTCTGACCACTGGCACCTGATCCCTGATTACTCATATCCCTCTTCATCGGCCAGTATATCCAGGTGCAGGGTTGCTATATCCTCCACATCCAGGTTGGGCCTCTTATCTGCTTTTCTGAAGTCCACTGCCTTTATGTATTTATTACAGACATTGCACACATCGACACGGTATTTCTCTTCCTCTTCGATAGTAAAGTAGGCCAGCGTCTGTTGATCTTCATTCCCGCAAAAAGGGCACTTAATCCGTTTAAATTGCCACTCAAATCCGCACTGACCGCAGAAGAGAAACCTCTTCCCCCCTTCTTCCCTGAGCTCCGATATCTTTGGTTCCCTGCCGCATATGGGACAGTACCCCTCAGACCACTTCGATCCGGTGATAATATCTCCATACTTTTCAGAGAGAACTTCCAATGCCGGCCTCAGGCTCTCTTCAACAAGAAAACCCAGTAGATCAAATACGCCTTCTTCCTCATCGTCATCCGGGGCATCCTCATCCGGCTGGAGCATGAAAGATTTGCGGACCATTTCCATGTAGTCCAGCTCTCCATCTTTCATCCTCTGTATTATCCCATCAGTCTCCTCCAGGGCCCTCTTATAGGCTATCTCCAGCAGAGCAATAAAATATTCCCTTGGTTCTTCAAGATCAAATTTGCCCTCGGGAAAATCAACGAGGGGCAGGCCCCCTGCAAGTTTTTTTTCTATGAGCGATTCATCCACGTTGAAAATATCTCCACTCATCTTGCGGCGATACTTCTCCCTCAGGATAAGCACTTCTTCGAGGATATCCAGCAATTCTTCGTAATGGGGATTCATGTTTTTGTATCTGTCAATAGTCTTCAGTGTGTCTTTCAGTATTTCTGCCATGGTCCACCTCTTTTGGAGTTTTAAAGCGAGAGGCTCCTATATATTCTTTTTCTTATAAACTCAAGGATTTCTTCTTCAGCAAAAAGGGGGCTGTTCTCAATTGAACAGACCCCTTTATTTTCAACAGACTCTCCAGGCAGTGCTTCTACTCTGAAACTTCCAGCTTTCCTGATTCCTCCATCTCTCTCAACCATTTCGGGCACTGTTTTTTCGCCCAGGATCTTGTAACCCACCCAGTAAGGATAGCTGACACAGAACCTGGAACACCAACTGTACCCAGATACAAATGGATGAAAAAGAATGGGAATATAACAAAGAATCCGAGGGCATGCAGGGGGTACATCCACCGAACCAGCTCCACCGGAAGACCCAGCGGGAACCACATAACCAGCCCGGTGATAATCATGATAGCTCCAAAACCGGCAATAGCAAGAAAAAATGCCTTCTGACCAACATTGTATTTTCCTGTTTCAGGGGGATTTTCCACATGCCAGAGGTAACCACCCGCACATTTGATCCACTCAAAATCGTCAGGCAGATCAAGAACACCGGCCTCCTTCCACCATATCAATATGGCGAAGAGGAGCGACGGGATGAACACAAGTCCGGTAAAGTTGTGGATCAGTTTCAGGTTCTTCAATCCTCCGACAGGAATCGCGAGAAAATTGAACGAATGGAACATCATCCCCAGACCCGTAATCATCAGGATGATACACGAAATGGCCATCGACCAGTGTACTATCCTCTCAAACCCGTCAGATACTTTTATCATTCCTTTTTTCATCTTATTCGCCTCCTTCCTTACTTACCTGATCCCCATCACCGCTTGTGTCCTTTGGACCGTGGGTAATGTAATGTAAGAAGGATCCCGCGATTACGCCACCCGCCGCGAGCAGGCTGAGCGGCTTGAGCCAGTCTTTCCAGGCAATAACTGAGAGCGGTACTCTCGGCTTTTCGGGAAGATTGTCATATATGCCGGCCTTTTCCGGAAGGACATATACCATGTGGGTTCCGCCCACAAATTTATCTCCATACACAGAGGCATCACCGCCAAGCTCCCTGGCCCTCTCATATGCCACCTTCAGCATCTCGGCCTTGTCGCCGAACATAAGGGCGCCTGTCGGGCAGGCCTTGACACATGCCGGCTCCATCGCGTTATCTATCCTGGAATAACACATATCACATTTGAAGACCTTATCGGTCTCAGGATCATATTTGGGCACCTCAAATGGACACGCAAAAACACATTCCTTGCATCCTATACACTTGTCGCTGTCAAAGGCAACCGTGCCATATTTCGTATGATAAAGGGCGCCACTCGGGCATACCTTCACACAGGCGGCATCGGTGCAGTGCATACAGGCATCATGCCTGAACAGCCAGTCAACTCCACCATTGCCATCGGATATCTCCTGAAATCTTATGATGTTCCAGGTGTTGGGCTGTAGATCAGGCGGGTTCTGGTATGTTCCGGTATTGACAGTCTGTTTTGCCGGCAACTGGTTCCACTGCTTGCATGCCAGCTGGCAGGCTCTGCATCCGATACATTTGGAGAGATCACATAGTTTGATTTTTTCAGACATGGCTTACACCTCCTTCCTTTCGACATTTACCATGAAGGCCTTGCTCTCCGGGATCATAGTATTGGCGTCTCCGATAAATGGAGTCACGATGTTGGCGGAATCACCAAAGGTGAAGACCTCAGGCTTCTTGTCACCATGCACGTATTCCCTCATCTTTGTGGTAATCCATCCATAGTGCCATGGAATCCCGACCTCATGAACCGTATTGCCGTCGATATTGAAGGGTTTCCATCTCTCTGTCACGATCGCCACGGCATCAACCTGTCCCCTGACCGATTTCACGGTGACTATCTCGCCGTTTTTGATCCCCTTGTTCTTGGCAAGCTCAGTGCCCATCTCTACAAACATGTCTGGTTGCATCTCCGCGAGCCATGGACACCACCTCGTCATAAGACCGGTCTGCCAGTGCTCGCTCACCCGATAGGTTGAACAGATGATAGGATATTTCGGGTTACAGCTAGCTCTCGCGTCAACGTTTGTCCCCGTTCCATCTTTGTCCCATCTCTTAATCGTTGGATTGACAAGCTGTGGAGACATAATGTTCTTTTCAACCGGACATTCCAACGGTTCATAGTGCTCCGGGAATGGCCCATCCGCCCGGCCAGGTCCAAAAATAGCGCCAACGCCATTGGGCTTCATAATAAAGGGCGGCCTGCCAGAACCGGGAGCGGCAACACCGTCCGGAACATCGCCAACCCACTTGGAACCGTTCCAGAAAATAACGGGATGTTTCTCGTCCCATGGCTTTCCCGTACCAGGATCAACAGAAGCTCCGTTGTATATAATCCTGCGGTTTACAGGCCAGCACCATGCCCATTCGGAATAGAGACCAATGCCGGAAGAATCTTTTCCTCCGCGCCTTGCGGCCATATTGCCTTTTTCCGTATAGGAATTGCAGTAGAGCCAGTTTCCTGAAGAGGTAGAACCGTCATCCTGCAGATAAGCGAAACTGGGAACAAGGGTACCTTTCTTAAACAACTTGCCCTTGACCGTGGTATCTTTCAGGAAATAGCCGTTGATCTCTTTGGCGATATAATGTGTGTCCAGATGCCGGATCTTGCCGGTCGGACCCTTCGGACCATAATCCCAGGTCATCTCGGTGATGGCCTCTTTCAGTGGGCCACCTTCCTTTTCGTACAGACCTTTGATTCTGTAGTAAAGCTCCGAAATGATCTCGCCATCGGGCATCGCGACGCCTGGTGAATCAACCGCCTTGTATCTCCACTGCATCCAGCGACCGCTATTTGTTATACTCCCCTCTTTCTCAATCGAAGCAGCGCAGGGAAGCATGAAAACCTCCGTCTTTATCTTCTTCGGGTCCATGTCGGGTCCCTTCCAGAAAGATCCTGTCTCACTGTCGAAGATATTGACATTAACCATCCAGTCCAGTTTGCGCTGGATTCTGCCCCCACGAGAAGAATCCGGTGAACTTATCCTTGTACATTGCGTCAAAGATGCTGAGCCAGGAGTAGTTCTCACCATCGTCCAGCTTGGGCAGATATGAGTAGGCATCTTCCAGGGAAACACCCGCCCCATAGTGGGCCCGGAGAAGACTCGCCGAATACTTAGGGTAATTCTTCCACCAGTTGAGGCTCTTCGGACAGTGTAGGTTGAGACGCCTTCGGAGTTTTCAGATATCCCGGCAGGATATGGAAAAGGAGGCAATGATCTGTGGAACCCTGCACGTTGGACTCACCCCTGAGGGCATTGACGCCGCCGCCGGCCACGCCCATATTGCCCAGGAGAAGCTGAATAATGCTCATCGTCCTGATGTTCTGGACACCTACCGTATGCTGGGTCCATCCCATGGCATACATGATCGTTCCGGCTTTTCCAACTTTGCCGGACTTTGAATATTCCTTATAGACCTCAAGAAGTTTCTCTTTCGGCGTGCCGGTAATCCTGGATACGATATCCAAGTTATACCGCGAATAATGTTTCTTCAGAAGCTGGTAAACACAGTTAGGATCTTTTAGACTCTTGTCTTTTTTGATAACACCGCTCGCATCCTTCTGGAAGGACCACGAGGACTTATCATACTTAGCGTCCATAAGGCCGGAAAAAACACCTTTATTATCTCCCGGAAGTTTGAACTCTGGATTTACCAGGAATGAAGCGTTGGTGTAGTACCTGACATATTTTTCCTGGATAAGGTTGTTGTCCAGTATATATTTGATCATGCCACCCAGGAAGGCTATGTCGCTTCCCGATCTGAGAGATGCATAGATGTCGGCTTTTGAAGAGGTCTGTGTAAACCTTGGATCCACGCTGATCAGCTTCGCACCCCGCCCCATAGCTTCTGTGACATATTTGAATGAAATGGGGTGGTTGGAAGCCGCGTTGCTTCCCATAATCAAAATACAATCACTGTTTCTGATATCTATCCAGTGATTGGTCATTGCACCGCGTCCGAACGACTCTGCCAGAGCCGCAACAGTAGCGGAGTGTCAGATACGGGCCTGATGTTCAATATATACCAGGCCCAACCCCCTCAAGAATTTTTGATAAATGAAGTGACGTTCCTGGCGATCTTGTCGATCATCCATTCCCAGGATTTTTCTTCCCACTTGTCGGAATAAGGAGCCCTGTAAAGAGGCTTGTCAAGACGATTCTTATTCTGTGAAAGCTGGTAGATGGAACCACCCTTCGTACAGAGCGAACCTCTGTTTACAGGATGATCCGGGTCTCCCTCTGTGTTTATGACTTTTCCGCCCCTGGTGGATACAATGATCCCGCATCCAACCGCACAGTAAGGACAGATCGTTGTGGTCTCTTTAGCGTATTTGATTTTTAACGGTTGCGCGTGAGCTGCCACCGGTTTCAGATTGATGCCAATCCCGCTCGCCATCAGCGCGGTACCGGAGATCTTTAAGAAACCTCTTCTGCTAACATCCATAACAAGCACTCCTTCCTTAAAGTTTTGATAAGAACATGATACTCAGTTGGT
>JAFDAR010000106.1 GCA_019313735.1 Deltaproteobacteria bacterium
ACCGAATCCCAGATTAGTGGTAATGATGACGGACTTTTTCTCATGACGTTCAGCAAGTACTTGGAAAATCAGTTCAGCGCCTTCTCTGGAAAAAGGCACATAACCCAGCTCGTCCAGTTATGTTGAGCTCAACATAAATTGACGGGTCCGGCTTTCTCCACGACAGCTTCTTGTCAAACCACCCCGGTATGACGCGATTCGTATAGTGAGGAAAGAGCACGATGTCATTGCTGTTTTTCGTGAAGGGTATATCCATGTGGTAATCTATTACGCCGCCGTCTCTGTAAGTGCCCCTCCGTGCGCCCGGTATGTCGGTGACGCGGGACATGGCTACGGGGATGGAGCCGGATGCCAGAAGGCCCTGCCTGAGATTTTTCTCAGTGAGAGGGATCTGCCGGATGGGAAAACCGTTCATGTTGAAAAATGGAGGAATTTCTCTCTGATCATACAGCAGTGTCCTTTCGAAAAAGATACCCAGAGACCTCCGGCTGATGATATTGGAAAGGGCGGCGAGCAGCAGTCCGGGCAGAAGCGCCCCCATTCGGTCGCTTGCCGTAAGTCCCCTGCACCTGACCGACATCATATTCAGCCTGAGATACGGATGATTCAGTATCTCATCTACCCCTGTCTCACCGAGAAATGTTTCCAGAAAGGCAATACTCTCACCGGTGATCTCTTCCCTTGAAGGTTTACGGGAGTAGCGCTGGTGTACGTATGTTGTCCGAAATCTGTCGATGGCTTCCAGGGGCCTTTTCTGTGAAACTGACGCGAATCTCCATGCGGCCGCCGAAGAGCCTAACAGGAACAGAGATTTTTTCCTGCCCGCGAACCAGGTTGAGAAAATGGCGGCATCGAGATGATTGAGAATAAGGCATTTCGGGCCGCCGGCTGCCCCGGTTACAATCTTCACCTGATCAGGATGAAGGCCACCCTCCCTGATCATCGGCAATGCTTTTCTTCCCGCTAAAAATGAGAGATTTTCCGACATGAATTACCGCTCCCTTCGCGCTGTCGCTCTGCGCATGATTAAGACCATCCCGCGAAAAATAATACGATTCGCCTGATATATCAACCAATTTTTCGGATACAGCCCGGCGTAAGTGGCCGAGTCTATTTTTTCAACACCAGCTTCCATTCATAGATCTTGTCTTGGGCGTTGCGGGCATCCTTGGCGTCGGGTACGAGCATCAGGTACTGTTTCATATACGTGATTGCCGAGTCGAAACGCTTAACTTGCGCGGAAAGCAGGGCCATATTAAAGTAGGCCCCCGGATAAGAAACGGGGTCAAGTTCAACGGCTTTGAGGTACAGCTCAAGGGCCTCCCTGTATTCTTTCCGCTGACTCAGGGCGTTGGCCTGAACGATGTATTCTCGCTGTTTTCCCGACACAGGAGGCTTGACTTTCAGCGCGCGATATTGGGCCGCCTTCGATTCGAAGAGAGCGCTCCGCTCGTCATGCTGTTTTTTCAGCGTCTGCCGGATAACAAAGAGATCATAGGCAAACCTTTGCGCGTCGGTCAGATCTCCCTTATGAAAATGGAATGAAATCTGATCCCGAAGATGGATAGGGATAGTATAAAGGGATGGGTACTTATCCTTACAATAGCTGATTTCATCGCGAGAAAGGAATCGGGCGCGATCTGTGCGTCGAGCTATCCGCTGGGGGTGAAACCGGTGCCCCTGTGGGAACTGCTTCCCCCGTCCGTAAGCGACGCTCTTCGCGAGGGGCTCAGGGACTTCAGCCGGAAGATAAAGAGGTTTGAAACCGGCACGATCATGGGGCTCAAGAGCAAGACCTCGTCGCCGGTTCAGGTCGTGCGGGATAAAAGCGGCTTGTACGCCGGTTTTGAAAACCTTTATGTCGTGGGAGAAGGAAGCGGCTGGGCCGGGGGAATCATATCGAGCGGCGCGGACGGCATACGGGCTGCCATGCACATCGCGGAGGCGGGATCCTGAAGGCCGAAGGGGAAGGGATCGGTCTCTATAAGGAACGGAGGCTTGCTGCTCCTTGCCCTGACGTGCCCCTGCGAGGTTTTTCTTTGACTGAGTTACCTCTTTTAAGGACAATGGCCTGACTAAAACGGTGGCGCCGTGGACACATTATCTTGACACAAAATTGAAAACGGATCTTTTAAAAAACTACCCGATCAAACCCTTTAGTTATAGAATTTCATTATAGTTTATTAAAAAATATTGTTTTGCCTTTGCATGGCATTTTCCTTATGTTCAAATCTAATGTTTCGATAATGGGTCCGGTGAACCATTCAAGACACTTTCTTAAGATACAGGACGATATAGTGCAGGGGACTTGTTAGATTATCAATAATTGTAACAAGGAGAGTTATACTATGCCTAAGGTTGATTTGGCCCAATTAAAAAGACCAGGGTTTATAAAACAGCGGGAAGGTGAATATTTTACGATCCGTCTTAAAATTCTGGCAGGAAATATTACCTCTGAACAAATGCTTGTATTATCAGATATCGCAAATACATATGCGCGAGGTTATGTCGTACTTACCTTACGTTTGGGAGTTGAGATTCCCTGGGTAAAAACGGAAAACCTCGAAAAGATAAAGGATGAGTTGGGGAAAATTAATCTTCAGCCAGGCGGAAACGGCCCTACCGTTCGAGCAATTGTGGCGTGTAAAGGCACAATATGTGCCCATGGTTTGATAAATACCCAAAGACTTTGCAGTCTGTTGGATAAAGAACATTTTGGAAAGAAGCTTCCATCGAAATTCAAAATGGGGATTACAGGCTGTCCCAATAACTGCGCGAAAGCTCAGCTACATGATCTTGGTTTTATGGGGCAATGCATGCCGCAGCTCGAAGAAAGTCTGTGCGAAGGATGTCTTGCATGTATAAAGATCTGTCCATCCGGCGCGATTGAAAAAGTAGACGATACTGTTCGTATCGATGATGCCAGATGTATAAAGTGTGGTAAATGCATAACCATCTGTCCTGAAAAAGCCATTTCTGTAAAAAAGCAAGGTGTTGTCCTGTTCATAGGAGGTAAGTTCGGCAAAAGTTACAGAATAGGGGAACGTGTGGGGGATGTGGTATCCATAGAGGAAGCAATGGTATTTGCCGGGAAAATTTTAAAATATTATGAAGATAATGCGAGCCCCGGTGAAAGATTTGGAGATACCATTCATAGAATAGGAATAGAAAACATAAAAATCTGTCTTAATCTGCCTATAGAGCCCGATAGGCAGATTAAGCAATCCTGATATTGCCCTGATCGCTGGGAACATTAAAACTGAAACGTGCGCCGATGTCCCTGTTTCTGTGAGGGTTACCTTTGATCTGCAATCATCCCCCAAAGAGATGTTCTTCAGGAAAGGTTTTCAATTTTTAACGTGTCCTATCTAGGATTTTCTCTGACAGCCGCCCTTTCTGGGGCTCAATGCCCGATATGTCGTAACTGTCAGATCGTGATCTTTAATCATGCCCAACAGTTTCTCTTGTGCCAAGGGTAGGTTTCCAAGGAATGTCATCATGGGTGTTCTCCCTTGGCACCGCTTACCCTGATGCTGTGTCCGTTGTGTATTGCCCTCTACGGTCTCTTGCAACATTGTTCCCCTCCCTTTCTCCATCACCTGGGACCAGATCGAATTTTTTAGAGAATGCACCGACAGAGGGGGCCTTATGCAGCAGGTACAGAGTACCTCTTAAAAAAGTCCAAATCTATAAAACTTTATTATAGTTTATAAAATATTATTACCTTGTTTTTTTGTTTATTTCTTCATTATACTGCAACCATTAAGAGGCTTCTGATAGGAGGCTTCCGACTCAAAAAATAGAGAGTATAGAAAGGAGTTTTGATCATGGTACAAGGAAAAGTTGTGCTTACCGGTGGGACAGGTCTCATTATGTCTAATGTGGCCGAGAGATACGCACTGAATGGCAACGAGGTTGTTATATTCGACAACCAGCAGCAACACGGCATGTGCGAAGAAACCCTAAAGCTCATTACGGAGAATGCGAACGTCAGGTTTATTGAAGGTGATATCCGGGAGCTAAAGGCCGTGGCTGAGGTCACCAAGG
>JAFDAR010000107.1 GCA_019313735.1 Deltaproteobacteria bacterium
CGCCGGCTTGCCGTTCAAATCAAGGCGAAAAAGGTCGTTGTCAAACTGTTTCTTAAACATCCCCTTCACGCAAAGCTTTATTTGCTCTTCCGCCCTGATCCAGTCAATCCGGCTACTGGATACCTCGGAAGCAGCAATCTGACATTTGCTGGCCTTTCAAAGCAGGGTGAATTGAATGTGGATGTCCTTGACCATGATGCCTGTCGGAAGCTGGCCCGGTGGTTCGAAGATCGCTGGAACGACCGCTGGTGCCTGGATATCTCTGATGAGCTGGTTAATATTATTGAAGAAAGCTGGGCGCGCGAAGAACCGATTCCCCCTTATCACATATATATCAAGATGGCGTATCATCTGTCGCAGGAAGCCCGAGCCGGTCTTTCCGAATTTCGCATTCCACGTGAGTTTGGTCAGAAACTCTTCGATTTTCAAAAGGCGGCGGTCAAGATTGCCGCTCACCATCTCAATAAAAGAGGAGGGGTAGCCATTGGGGATGTGGTTGGTTTGGGAAAAACTCTGATCGCCACGGCCATCGCGCGTATTTTTGAGGATGACATGGGGCTTGAGACATTGATTATCTGTCCCAAGAATCTGGTTCCCATGTGGGAAGATTATCGCGATGAATATCGCCTCCGTGCCAGGGTGCTTTCAATAAGCCGAACAATCCAGGAATTGCCTGATCTGAGAAGATATCGCATCGTAATCATCGATGAAAGCCATAATCTTCGGAACCGGGAAGGCAAGCGCTACCGGGCAATTCAGGAATATATACAGGAAAATGAAAGTAAGTGTATCCTGCTGACCGCAACGCCATACAACAAAACCTATCTTGATCTATCCAACCAGCTTCGCCTTTTTGTGCCCGAGGACAGGGACTTAGGGGTAAGGCCTGAGAATTTATTGCGGGAACTGGGTGAAACCGAATTTATACGACGCCATCAGTGTCCGCTGCGTTCATTGGCCGCCTTTGAAAAGAGCGAATATGCCGATGACTGGCGTGAACTGATGCGCCTCTTTCTTGTCAGGCGCACACGCAGTTTTATTCAGGAAAACTATGCCAAAACTGATCCGGAAAACGGGCGAAAATACCTTACATTCGAAGATGGAAGCCGTTCTTATTTCCCCACTCGTCTGCCAAAAACAGTAAAATTTGAGGTCAACGATAAAAACCTCGATGATCAGTACGCTCGGCTCTATGGAACAGACGTAGTTGACGCTATTAACAACCTAAGCTTGCCCCGTTATGGCCTGGGCAATTATGTCAAGGAATCTCCGGACATGCCGCCCACACAAACTGAAGCGGTAATATTGCAGGATCTCTCGCGCGCCGGGAAAAGACTCATGGGTTTCTGCCGGACAAATCTTTTTAAACGACTGGAAAGCAGTGGGCAGGCATTTGTTCAATCCATAAAACGACACATACTCCGTAATTATATAGTTCTATATGCCATCGAAGAGGGCAGGCCGCTGCCGATCGGCACGCAGGACGCGGGCCTGCTTGATGCCCGGATTTACGACGAGGATGCCGATTCGACAAGCGTTGCGCCCGATATGTTCGCGGATGACAATGGTGATGATTCGTGGATTGATGGTGAATCGACCCTGAATTGTGAGGAAGATTATAGAAAGCGCGCCGCTGAAATCTATGCGGAATATGCCACGAAATACAAACGACGCTTCAGGTGGCTCCGTCCCGGCCTTTTCGGGGATGCGCTATGTAAGAACCTTTATGGTGACGTAAAAGCCCTGCTTAATGTATCGGAAAAATGTGGCGAGTGGAATCCCGATCGAGACACCAAACTTGAGGCATTGCGCAAACTGATAGATGAAAAACATCCCGGTGAAAAAGTCATAATTTTTACTCAGTTCGCCGATACAGTGCGGTACCTTGAGAAATGGCTTATAAAACGAGGATTATCGAAGATGGCTGGTGTGACGGGAGGATCAGCCGACCCGACATATCTTGCATGGCGTTTCAGTCCCGAAAGTAATAACAAAAGAGATCGTATACGTCATGAAGATGAGCTTCGTATTCTTGTTGCCACGGATGTTCTCAGCGAAGGTCAGAATCTTCAGGACTGTTCCATTGTTGTCAACTATGATCTCCCATGGGCCATCATCCGACTGATCCAGCGCGCCGGCAGGGTGGACCGCATCGGGCAGAATGCTGAAAATATTCTCTGCTATTCCTTTTTGCCCGCAGAGGGTGTGGAACGTATTATTCGTCTTCGCGCCCGTGTGCATGAAAGATTGCAGGAAAACGCAGAGGTTGTCGGCACCGACGAGGCCTTTTTTGAGGATGACCGTGACAATCAGGCGGTAGTTGATCTGTATAACGAAAAAGCAGGTATCCTTGATGGAGATACCGATACTGAAGTTGACCTCGCGTCATACGCCTATCAGATCTGGGAAAATGCCGTCACGGCAGATGCGCAACTGAAAAAGATAATCCCTTCACTGCCACCCGTGGTCTATTCTACCAAAGAACACAAGTCCGTCGAGAACAAACCTGAAGGGGCGCTGATCTATATGAAAACCGGTGAAGGAAACGATTCTCTTGCCTGGATTGATAAGGAAGGAAATAGTGTCACAGAATCTCAGTTCGCAATCTTAAAGGCAGCGGAGTGTTCACCCGACACTGTGCCATTACCTCGCAGTGAAAATCATCATGAGCTTGTGCAAAAGGGTGTGCAGTACATGGTTAAGGAAGAAAAATCGATTGGTGGTCAATTGGGAAGGCCGTCCGGCGCCAGATTCCGCACCTATGAACGGCTCAAACATTATGCTGAAGAAATGGAAGGAACGCTTTTTGCGTTTCCTGAACTTCTTAAAGCCATTGACGAGATTTACCGCTACCCATTGCGACAGTCAGCAACTGACACGTTGAACCGTCAGCTTCGCAGCGGTGTTTCCGATGAAGTCTTGTCACAGCTGGTAATAGCCCTGCGAGATGAAGATCGGCTCTGCCTGACGCATGAGGAGGACAGGGAGTCGCAGGATCCTCAAATCATCTGTTCCATGGGCCTGGTGGAGAAAATCTCCCCGTGAGGGCTTTTATGAAAAGCTGAAAAGGAGAGTAACGTAGTATTCATGTCCCTTGATACTGACCGCACCAGAAAACTGCTCCAGAGTTTCGGCTTCAAAACACTCTTTGTTGAAGAGTTGGGCTGGGACAATTACACCGCGCCGCTTGTTGTTCCTGTTGATGAACGGGATTATACCCTTAATGCCATTGTGGAAAAACGAGGCATGGTCGTTTTTGTTTATGAAGTGGAACAGAATGTGTCAATGCCTGATTATTCGGTGCGGCGCAAGATTGAAAGGCAGGTTGCCAAGTCCGCCCGTGAACATATCATCATTTATGTAAATTCTGAGAAAGCCTTGCAGATATGGCAGTGGGTCAAGCGTGAGGCTGGAAAACCTACCGCCTGCAGGGAACATCGGTTCTACAGTGCCCAGCCGGGTGATTCTCTTATCCAAAAAATAAATAACCTGATCTTCACTCTTGAGGATGAAGAAAAAGGCCTGACTGTTTTAGATGCGAGCGGACGTGCCAAGAAGGCCTTTGATGTCGAGAAGATTACCAAACGGTTCTACGACCGTTTCAAGGCCGAGCACGAAAGGTTCTCAGAGTTCTTAAAAGGCATTCCTGATGAAAAGTTGCAGCGGTGGTATGTCTCTGTCATGCTGAACCGCCTTATGTTTATCTATTTCATTCAGAAAAAAGGGTTTCTCGATAATGATACAAATTATCTACGTTCCAGACTGAGAAAAAGCAAACAGTACGGTAAAGACCTGTATTATCAAAAGTTTTTGTGTCCGCTCTTTTTTGAAGGGTTCGCCAAAAAAGAGGCTGAACGCAGCCCCGAAACCAATCGGCTTCTGGGAACGGTACCATATCTCAATGGCGGCCTGTTTCAACACCACCAGATTGAAAAATGGTACGGTAAAGAGATTCAGATCGAGGATGCGACATTTGAAAATCTCTTTGCCTTTTTTGACGAGTACGACTGGCATCTCGATGAACGGCCT
>JAFDAR010000002.1 GCA_019313735.1 Deltaproteobacteria bacterium
AGGTTATAAACAATCATTGACAAAGTCCTTTGATATACTGATAATAGAGCATATTTTAGCATAATTGACATAGAGCTGCAGGAGGCCGCATAGAATATAACCGGAGGGAACCCTATCCGATCCACAAGATTTGACAATAACTTGAAAGCAATGTCTCATTCCAACCGCTCAAATAGACCAAACCGTTCCACCCGATAATTCACCTAAAAATGATTTCACTGCAAAACATATCCAAACAATACACAGGAAAATATCTCTTCAGGGATCTTTCTCTTCATATAGAAGACGGAAACAGGATTGCCTTTGTGGGACGGAACGGAACAGGCAAATCCACGCTGATGAAGATAATCCTGGGAGAAGTCGAAGCAGACTCGGGAAAAATCATCCAATCCAGATTTAACAGCGTGGGTTATCTCCCCCAGGACAGCGTGTATCACGCGGGGCGAACCCTTTTCGAAGAAGCGGCAACTGCCTTTGATGACCTGAACCGCCTCCATGAACGAATCAGAGAAATAGGCGATGAAATCTCGGTCATAACTTCTCCGCAGGGGGATAACTCCTTAAGATTACAGACCCTTGTTAATGAAATGGGGCAGGCTCAGAGCATCCTGGAAAATCGGGAGGGATACAACATAGAGATAAAGGTGAAACAGGTCCTTTCAGGCCTCGGATTTAATGAAAAGGACATGTCCCGAATGACAGAGGAGTTCAGCGGCGGCTGGCAGATGAGAATCGCCCTCGCCAAGCTGCTCCTCAGGGAACCAACCATCCTTCTGCTTGACGAACCCACCAATCATCTCGATATGGAATCCCTGGAGTGGATTGAAGGATATCTTAAATCGTACAGGGGCTCTATTGTGCTGGTATCTCACGACAGCCGTTTTCTTGACAATCTCGTCGAGAGGTTGATCGAAATATCCATGGGAAAGGCGACCGAATACACAGGCAATTACTCATCCTATCTGATCCAAAAGGCCCAGCGCCTCGATATGCTGCAGTCCTCTCTCAGAAACCGGCAGCGCATGATTGACACTACTACACGCTTTATAGAGCGATTCCGGTATAAAAACACTAAGGCAAAACAGGTCCAGAGCCGCATCAGGATGCTCGAAAAGATGGGGCAGATCGAGATAGATAAAGAGGAAAGTTCCATATTTTTCGATTTTCCGGACCCGCCGCGTGCTGGCAGGGTGGTAATGGAAATAGAGGCCCTTACAAAGTCCTACGGTACTAATATGGTATTGGAGGAAATATCCTTCATCATTGAACGCGGGGACAAAATCGCCCTTCTCGGTGTCAACGGTTCCGGCAAGTCCACGCTCGCGCGCATCATAGCCGATGTTGACACCTTTCAGAGCGGTATCAGAAAACCGGGGCACAATACGATTATTTCTTACTATGCCCAGAACATAGTGGCAGAACTGGACCCGGAGAAGACAGCCCTGCAGACACTTGACGCGGTCGCTCCTCTTAAATCCCCCGGCGAGCTGAGAACTCTTCTCGGTTGTTTTCTCTTTAAGGATGATGACGTATTTAAACCGGTTTCTGTCCTTTCAGGCGGCGAAAAGAGCCGGCTTGCCCTTGCCAAGATGATTCTGAAGCCCGCGAATTTATTGATAATGGACGAACCGACGAATCACCTCGACGCGCAGTCAAAGGCCATCCTCCAGCACAGTCTCAAAAGATTTTCGGGGGCATATGTAATGGTGTCCCACGACAGGGATTTTCTCGCTCCGCTTATAAACAAGGTCGCTGTACTGAAAGGCAATGACCTGAGCATATACCATGGAAATGTCGATGATTATCTGGACAAATATCACCGGGAGAAAGAAAAATCTGCCCCCGGAAAAGACCTTCCGGAAAGCGGAACTCCGTTAGATATTAAACAGAACCGGAAAAGAATGGAGGCCGAAGATAGACAGTTCCTGTATAAGAGACTGAAACCACTGAAGGAAACCCTGGAGAAAATTGAAAGAGAAATAGCCGCTTATGAGAAGAAAAAACTGGAGATTGAGAACTCTTTCTCAGACCAGAATACTTATAAAAATGAGTCTCTAATCCAGTCTCTCAATATTGAATACTCCCGGATCACCTCCCTGCTCGGTTCTCTTTACGACAAATGGACAGCAACGGAAGAAAAGATAGGGAAGATTACAGACAAATGAACTGCCCCGCCGCAAGTAGCGGGGTCTCAAAATGACTGTTTTATCTTTCCTGTCTCAACAAGCTGCGGGTATTTTAACCCCACAGATTTCGCATCGCATTTCAAGTGATTAGAGTAATCCATGCCTGACCTGTTAAATGCCCTTTTATTTTGTATTTAACCGGGGTAATCTGCGAAATCTGTGGATTAAAATCACTTGTAGACTTCATGGGACTTTGGGAGTAATATTCCTCTTGTAAAAGTAGGGGGGCACGACATGTTTAAAGCAAGCAATATTATGACTAAAAAGATTGTTACTGTTTCTCCTGAAACGGAAATTACCGCGGCCGCAAAGCTGATGTTTAAGCATCACTTCAATGGTCTGCCTGTAGTTGATGAGGCGGGTCGCCTGCTGGGAATTATCTGTCAGGATGATCTGATCATCCAGCAGAAAAAGGTTCCGCTGCCTTCCTTCTTTACCCTTCTTGATGGTATTATCCCCTTGGTTTCTTATAAGAAGATTGAAAAAGAAGTGGAAAAGATGGTTGCAACCACGGTGGCTCAGGCCATGACCTCTAACCCGATAACCGTTGATCCGGAAACCAGCCTGGAAGATATTGCCTCCCTGATGCTAAAGAACAACGTGCATACATTGCCTGTCCTGAAACAGGACAGACTGGTTGGTATTATAGGCAAAGAGGATATTCTAAGAACCCTCATGTCCAGCGAGGCAGAGGATTGAATCCTGACTTTTTACGAATGGGCAATATTCACTTTATGGAGGGAGCGACATGAATACCTTGCAGGTATCAGCCGATGAGCTGGTTTTCCCGCGCGTTTTAAAATTCTCCGACTTTCGTCTCTACACATATGTTGGCATCTTTGTGGCGCTTGATGTGGCGATCCCCTGGTTGTGCCATATCATTCATCCCTTGGCCGGTCCCATGTTTCTTCCTATGTTTTTCTTTGTTTTGTTGGCAGGGGTCCTCTTTGGCTGGAGAGCAGGCGTTCTGGTCGGTCTGCTCACACCACTTGTAAGCTATGGCATCTCGGGGATGCCTCTGCCTCAGGTTCTTCCCCGAATCATTACCGAAGCTGCATTCTATGGACTTGCAGCCGGTCTTCTTCGCGGGCACTTCAAGCTTGGCGTGCTGGCGTCCCTCATCGGTGCAGTTATAATAGGACGGCTGGCCGCATTTGCGGGGATGGCACTTCTTCTGGGCGGCTCTCATTCCGCAATCACGGCCTGGCAGACGGCAAAACTGGGCTGGCCCGGCATTGCGCTTCAGTTGATACTCCTTCCTCTCATAATCCTGTTGCTGGAAAAGCTATGGCACAGACATCAAAATGAAACGTGCTAACACATATTTTGAATCATTCCTGAAAAGCGGTGATACTATCCGGATCATCAGCCCGGACGGAAAAGTCTTTCGATCCCAAAGGAAGGGCATATCGCCGCTACTCAGTTATATAGAGCAGAACTGTCCTCATATGGATGAGGTGGTAATCCTTGATAAAGTAACAGGAAACGCGGCCGCTCTGCTTATGAAAAAGGCTCTATGCCGCGAGGTATTTTCAGCGATTGGGAGCAAGCTGGCAGCTGAAACTTTGGAAGTCTTTGGTATCGCAAGTTATTTCACAAAAACGGTGCCCTATATTATCAATCGCGAGGGAACCGGCATGTGCCCCTTTGAAAAAATGTCTCTGGGAAAATCCCCTGATGAATTCTATAAACTTGTGAAGAACAGCCCCCTTTTGACGGGCATATCCAGAAGTGACAGACCATGAGAACAACTATAACATTCAGAACAACATCCCGGGAAGAGATAGTGGACATCACGGTGCAGGTAAGAGATGTCGTGTCCGCGCATGGTAAAGACCATGAGCTATGCGCCCTGTACGCACTTGGAGCGACAGCGGCAATCATGATACAGGAAAACTGGGATCCAAACATACAAACCGATGTGCTTAATTGCCTCCGCACCATAGCCCCGGAGGGACAGTGGCTGCATGACAGAATAGATGGGAATGGTGACGCGCATATGAAGGCGGGCCTTGTGGGACCATCAGAAATTGTTCCCATACAGGACGGACAGCTTCTTCTCAGCACCTGGCAAAACATCTTTTTCTGTGAGTTTGACGGTCCGAGAACATCAAGAAAGGTGATTATTACGCTGATATAGCCTCTTACCTTACATAGACGGGGTTTGAGAATATCCACGGCCGGTATTTTCCCCACACCTTCAGATAAACCTCGGCCCGATAAACTCCCCCCTGCGATATCTTACACGTTATATCTTTGTCAATCGTCTCCGCAAACAGACCACCATCCTGTATGATACGAATTTTCCCCTTTTCGGGAATCTTAACGTCCAATAATGCCTCCCCTTTCAGAGAAAATTCATCGCCCATTGTAACTTCTCTGTTCTCATCGGAGAGAGAAAGAGAAAAGCCCTTTGCGCTGCGGAAATATTCCATGGCTATATATGTCCGCCCATTTTTGAGAGCCTTCAAAAGGGTATCCATATCTTCTTCGGCTTCTCCCTTCAGGGGATTATCAAGCAGCAGATGTGTCCTGATGAGTCGGAACGCCCTCTTAAAGGGAAAAACCCCTACAGTTATTCCCAATATTTTCTGCGGGGTATCATGGTTATCCAACTCACCGATACCTACAACCCTGCTCTTCTTATTAAGATAGTCCCATCTTTTCAGGGTTATATCCCGGGGGCCTTTTAAAACATAAGCGGGGAAAAAATATCCAGCCAGAGCACTTGGGAGACCATTCAGGGTAGACTGCCAGTCGGTCATAAAATCCCATACTCCCATTCCTGTATAACCGGAGACTGACCAGTCACGCCATGGAAAATGTTTCACGTGAAACTTTTCCGTCCCTTCGTGATCAGGATGGGCTATAAAACCAATTCCCCCCAGCCTCTTTACCTTGTTTATATAATCCTGCGGGTTGCTCTCCGTGTCGTTTTTGTCGACAATCAGCTCCTCATCTATACCAAACGCCAGGTAGTGATTGAACCGCGGTGATATCTCCTGGCCAACTACCAAGAGTATGCTTCCCTTCCATCCCTCCAATCCGTCTCTTCTTGCGCCCAGTGTGAAATGGTCCGTGAGCATAAGAAAATCGATACAGTTTTCTTCAGCTGCTTTTATAATCTCTTTTATGGAGACTCTTCCATCAAATGAATAAACAGAATGAAAATGTATGATTCCTGTATAATCGTATAATTTCATATTCGATTCTTTGAAGAAATGACAGGATTAATAAGACGTTCAGGATTAAACCCGTCGTGGCCTGGTTTATAGAAACAGAGGCATAACGCCTGTTTTATAGCGGTTTCCCGGTCTCAAGCGGGCAACCCCGACAAGTCGGGGCTTTCTTCCTGCAGAAACTCTTCCCCGTGTTTACCAGCAGGGCATGGTACTGATTGTAGAGTGATGTATCCTGCGGAAGATTGTCCATAAAGAGCGCCTGTATCTCTTTATACCCCTGGTCCCAGGAAATAATATCATGTCGTTCTAATATTCTGCGGGTGTAGGCATCTACGACAAAAATCGGTTTCCCGCCGCTATAAAGCAGGATGCTGTCCGCCGTTTCTTCTCCGATCCCGCTGATATCCAGTAATCTTTCCCGGAGTGTCCACATCTCTTCCCTAAACATCTCTTCCATATTGCCGGCATATTCTTCCTGCAGGAAACGGAGGAACGCTTTGAGTCTTTTTGTTTTTATATTATAATACCCTGAAGACCTGATAAGGCCGGCAACGATACTGTCCTCTGCTGTATAAAGCCTGAGCGGGTCGAGGAGATCAGCCTTTTTTAACTTTGCTATGGCAATCTCCACATTTTTCCAGCTTGTATTCTGGGTCAGGATTGCCCCGACGGCAATCTCGAAAGGAGTTTCTCCCGGCCACCAGTGAAGCTCACCGAAATATTCATCAAGGGTTTCATAAATTTCGCACAGTCTTTCCTCCACTTGCATCGCTATCCCCCAATTCCTGAAGGAAAACTCTCGGCAGAAAGCCCCAAAGCCAGAAGGCTTTGCAAAAACCTGCTACAAAAGAAGCCCGTAGAAAAACACACAAAGAAAGGGGGCTGTCAGCAATGGATTCTTTAACGCTAATTGCCAGCAGCTCTTCTCATTTATTCTGTTACTTGCGAATTACGGCAAAGAACTTCGAGTTTCCTCTATGTATGAGCACCAGGACACTGTCCCCGGAAACCGCTCTCGGCATTACACTCCGATATTCCTTCAACGAAGAAATCCTTGATCTGTTAATCTGTCGTATAATATCCCCCGTCTGTATACCTGCCTCATCGGCCGGACTGCCACTTTTTACCTGTGTGATAATGACTCCTGTGACATTTGAAAGTCCAAGATGCTCCGCAATTTCAGGTGTTATTTCCTGGACGGTCATTCCGAAGTACTTTCCGCTCTCTTCGGGTTCCACCTCGGCCATAGCCTTGGTCTCCGGGCGTTCCGTTACTTTAACTGTAAAGGTTTTTTGCCTGCCGTCCCGCAGTACCTTAATCTTCACCGTAGCGCCCACGGCAACGCCTGCGACTATTTTTATAAGTTCATGCGTATCTTTGATAAGCTTTCCATCAATCTCAACAATAACGTCCCCTGTCTTTATACCCGCCTTCTCCGCGGGATCTCCTTTGAATACGTCGGAGACGAGGGCCCCTTCAGCCGTTTTCAGTCCAAGATTCTTGGCAATGTCTTCCGTTATGCCCTGTACGGAAACGCCAAGCCAGCCCCGTACCACTTTCCCCTTTGTTCTAAGGTTTGGCAGGATTTCCTTTGCCATGTCTATAGGTATGGCAAAACCTATCCCCTGCCCCTGGGCAACGATAGCCGTGTTTATCCCCACAACCTTTCCATCAAGGCTGAAAAGGGGTCCCCCGCTGTTCCCGGGGTTTATGGAAGCATCCGTCTGTATAAAATCGTCGTAAGGCCCGGCGCCTATAACCCTCCCCTTGGCGCTCACGATCCCCGCCGTTACTGTCTGGGAGAGACCGAATGGATTTCCTATTGCGATAACCCAGTCCCCGACGCGCAGCTTTGACGAATCGCCGAGTTCGACAACAGGCAGATCATCGTCAGGTTCTATTTTCAGCAGGGCTATATCCGTGTTTTTGTCCTTGCCTTTTACTGTAGCGTTGTATTCCTTGCCACTGGAAAGTTTAACTACTATCTTATCGGCCTTTTCAACCACATGATTATTTGTAAAGATATATCCGTCCTTGCTGATGACAAAACCGGATCCCAGACTTCTCTGTTTCAATTCTCTCCCTGGCATATTGCCAAAAAACTTTTTAAAGAACTCCTCCCCGCCAAAAAACCTGTCCAACCGTGGATCATTTAAAGGAGTCCTGAACCCTCTGGTAGTTATCGTCTTTGTCGTGCTGATATTTACAACCGCGGGTTTGAGTTTTTCAGCCAGATCCGCAAAAGACGAAGGGGCGCCACTTGCCGTCTCTGTTGTTGAAGCCGCCATGGCATCATGGGAAGAGACCCCTAAAGATATTGCAGAAAAGTGAATAGTCCCCGCAAAAGAAATTATGAAAATTGTTACAAGAAACGACATTAACCCCAGCAGAAACCGTTTTCTTCTTTTCGTGTCTTTAGAATTCATTTAATCTCCCCCAGTTTTTCGAAAAATCCATTTTAAAATGGATGCTGACTATTCTCTCTTCACAGGATTTGTAAGCTCACCAATGTTATCAATGGAAACCGTAATAATATCGCCATCTTGAAGAAATACCGGCGGATTTCTTGTAAAGCCCACACCCTCCGGTGTTCCCGTAAGTATTACCGTCCCGGGCAAAAGCGTCATGGAACAACTAAGATTACTGATTATTGCGGGAATGTCAAAAAACATGTCGGATGTATCGGAATCCTGCATGACCTCTCCGTTTAGTATCGAACGCACCCTCAGACGGTTCGCATTTGCCACTTCATCCTTTGTCACCAGATATGGTCCCATCGGGCAAAAGGTGTCAAAACTCTTCCCCCTCGCCCATTGTTTCTTCTGCTTGTGGATCTGCCAGTCACGAGCGCTTACATCATTGGCGCAGGTATACCCCAGCACATATTTTCCTACATCCTCCCGCGAAACGTTCTTTGCTTCTTTACCAATTATTACAGCGAGTTCCGCCTCATAATCTACTTCGGAGGGCCCCGCTGAGGGAAGTAATATGGGTGCTCCATGGCCACATACACTGCTTGTGGCCTTAAGGAACATTACCGGAATCTCAGGATATTTTACACCTGTCTCCTCGGCATGCTTCCCATAATTCAGGCCAAGAGCGATTATATTCGGCGGAAAGACAGGTGGCAAAAATGTCTCTATGCGTTCCGCCCTTTCGGTTACTGCGATATCCCCGAAAATATCGCCTTCAATTATTCGGGCTTCATCCGGCATCTCGGGATCAAACGCCCCATACAACTCTTCTCCGCTCTGTGAGAGAAATCTTATGATCTTCACTACGCGTTCTCCATGGTTTCCAGCTGCTACAGATATCTCTCGCCTTTTCCCAGATAATTTACCACATAATCTGAGACTGCGTCTTCAAGCGAGGAGGTGTGCAAGGGGCAACCTGCCGATCGGAGCTTGTCCATCTTTGCTTCAGTAAAATACTGATACTGCTGCCTGATCGATTCTGGCATCTCTATGTATTCAATCCTGGGTTCCATGCCCATCGCGGCAAAGACTGCTCTTGTCAGGTCATTCCACGTTCTGGCACGACCTGTGCCAAGATTGAATATCCCTGTGACATCCCTGTTTTCAAGAAGCCACCAGATCACTTCCACACAATCTTTCACATAAACAAAATCTCTTTTTTGCTCGCCGTCGCGGAAATCAGACCTGTAAGATTTGAACAGTTTGACCTTTCCTGTTTCACGAATCTGTCCAAAAGACTTGTGGATAATGCTTCTCATGTCCCCCTTGTGATATTCGTTCGGCCCGAAGACATTAAAAAATTTTATCCCTGTAATCTTTTTTTCCAGTTCATTCCTCAGCGCCCACAGATCAAACAACTGTTTGGAATAACCGTACATATTTATGGGACGAAGTTCGGCGCTTACGCCATCATTATCGGAAAACCCCTTGGACCCATCCCCATATGTTGCCGCACTGCTCGCATAGATAAAGTGGATATTTTTTTCCACGGCCCACTGCGCAAGCCGGGCAGTGTAGTGGTAGTTGTTCTCCATAAGGTAATCCGCATCCTTTTCCGTTGTTGAAGAACATGCACCCATATGGACAATGGCCTCAACCTCGAACGGCACCTTATCATCGAGAATCAGTTCAAGGAAATCGTTCCTGTCCAGATAATCTACAAACCGTCTGTTTACAAGGTTCTTCCATTTCACGGAAGTCCCAAGGTTGTCAACAATAACAATGTCGTCAACACCCTCCAGATTAAGCTTCCATACGACGGCGCTACCTATAAATCCCGCTCCTCCGGTCACTACAATCATATGAATCTCCTATAATATAGGCAGATATTTCTCCAATTCATACTTCGATACATGTCTCCTGTACAGATTTCTTTCGACTTTTTTATTCTCAACAAATTTATTGAAAGTATGTTCGCCCAGGGCTTTTTTTACAACCGCACTGTTTTCCACCTCCTGGATGGCCTCTACCAGGCTTCCGGGAAGCGCCCTGATGCCAAGTTCTTTCCGCCGCTCCCGTGACATCTTGTATATATCCTCTTCAACGGGGTCGGGAAGAGAATATTTTTTCTCTATTCCCTCAAGGCCGGCGGCAAGCATCACCGCAAATGTGAGATACGGGTTGCAGGCAGGATCCGGACTGCGGTATTCCAGCCGTGTCGCCATTTCTTTCCCCGGTTTGTAGATGGGGACCCTGATCAGAGCGGAACGATTTCTTCTCGCCCATGAGATATAGACGGGTGCTTCGTATCCCGGGACAAGTCTCTTGTACGAATTAACCCACTGATTGGTAACCGCCGTTATTTCCCGTGCATGCCTTAACAGACCGGCGATATAATACCTCGCGATATCAGAGAGATTGTGTTCCTCTGTTTCATCATACATACTATTTCTTGAACCACTGAAAAGTGACTGATGAACGTGCATGCCGCTTCCATTTTCCCCCATAAGGGGTTTCGGCATAAAGGTCGCGTAAATATTGTGTCGCGCCGCTATTTCCTTCACTACAATTCTGTATGTCATAACAATATCAGCCATCTTCAAGCCTTCACAATATCTGAGATCTATTTCGTGCTGGCTCGGCGCAACTTCGTGGTGGGCGTACTCTACCTCAATTCCCATTGCCTGCAGGGTCTGGACCGTTTCTCTTCTGAGATTGTCTCCCATGTCGGATGGAGCTATATCGAAATACCCGCCCTTATCCAGGGTGCTGGGTGCAGGGCTGCTGTCCTTGAGATAAAAATATTCCAATTCCGGCCCCGCATAAAGTGTAAACCCCATATCAGCGGCACGTTTGAGCATCTTTTTAAAGACATAACGAGGATCTCCCTCATAGGGCTTACCGTCAGGGGTCTGAATATCACAGAACATCCTTGCCACAGCGCTGTTATCGCTGTTGGACAGCCAGGGAATAATGGCAAAGGTTGCCGGGTCGGGCATAGCTATCATGTCGCTCTCTTCAATCCTGGCAAACCCTTCAACTGATGATCCATCAAATCCCATACCTTCGTTCATACCAATCTCAAGTTCAGAAGGGCTGACAGTAAAGCTTTTGAGCATGCCCAGAACATCGGTAAACCAGAACTGGACAAACTTCACATCTTTATCTCTGACCCTTTTCAAAACCTCTTCTTTTGTCATCTGATTCATGCCCCTTTTCATTGTTTTAGCTTGAAAGGATAAACTAAGTTCCAGACAAGTTAATGTCAAGTTTTTTATACCGTTTGCTGCTAAGGGTCTGAGAATAGATAGCCCATCGTTTTCGTGATAACGTTTGTTAATTCAACATTCAAAACCCAAAATTAAACATTGTCTTTTGGGTGTCCGGTTTTTCCTCTCCCGTACAGATCAACCTGATGGCATATGCCACGAATTATTTTCACATCCCTGGCAAACAGTTTTGTCCTCGAAAAAAAGCGTCTCACATTTGTCATCCAGTAATCAGGATTCTGTGCCTTTATGAAGCCTATACGCAAAAGTGTTTCTTTTAAATGATCGTACATTGCCTCAATCTCCGCCGAAGTAGCCAGATTCGGAGTAAAAACGGAAGTGAATTCAGAGCGCGCGGTAAAGATTTCATAACAAATAATCATTACCGCATGCGAAAGATTGATTGATTTCAGGCCTTCTGACGTGGGAATCTTCACCAGTATATCACAATACTTAAGCTCGCTATTGGTAAGCCCTCTGTCTTCAGGGCCAAAAAGCAGCGCCACCCTGTTGTTCTGAGATATATCAGCGATATCTTCCGCCATTTTCCCCGGATATATCATTGATCTTTTAAGGCTTGTATTTCCTGATCTCCCGGTTGTTCCAACTATATAATTAAACGGGGCAAGCGCGAGATCTAGCCTGTCAAAATATCTGATTCTTTCCACGATATCCAGGGCAAAGTGTGTTGCCATCTGTTCAATCTTTTCTCTATCGGCATTCAGAGGATTGACGATGATGATGCTGCTTATTCCCATATTTTTGGCGCACCGGGCAACAGCCCCTATATTGCCCGGATGCTTCGGCCTGTTAAGTACTATGGCCAGATTTTCCATCTTCGCCTTTTTCAATTTATCTCTTCTGTCGGGGTTTATGAGTCTGTTGATTTATTGTTGCATAAAAAATGCCCTTATTCTAATATTAACAATCATTGGTATTCTATATCACAAACTGTCAGGGGCTGCCACGACGTGTTATCCTTCTATTCTGTGGATCGGTTACAAATGGAAGAATTTAAAAATATAATCTCCAGAGCCTCCGGGGATATCGGTATAACTCTCACCAATCGTGAGATAGATCTCCTCGTTGAATATTACAAAGAACTGTTGCTCTGGAACAAAAAGATGTCCCTTGTCTCAATAAAATCCCCCCTCGATATACCAAAACACTTCATTGATTCTCTGACCGTCACAAAACTTATAAAAAATGAGGATTCAAAACTGCTGGACATAGGAACAGGAGCCGGTTTGCCCGGTATTCCGCTGAAGATAAAAATAGAGTCGCTCTGTGTTACTCTCCTTGATTCATCCCGCAAAAAGACATCTTTCCTCAAAAGTGTCATCCGCAAGCTTGGACTCAGGGATATCTCGGTCGTAAACAGCAGGGCGGAATTACTGACTCATAAGGAAGGTTATAGAGGTTCTTTTGATATCGTAATATCCAGGGCTGCCTTCAAAATCCCTTATTTTCTCACATTGGGAGAGCAATTCTTGTCTGACGGCGGGACACTGATAGCTATGAAAGGAAAAAATGCAGATGACGAGCTTGAACAAGCGGCTGATACAATCAGGAAAACGAACCTTGAATTGACGTGCGTCCATGAAATAAAACTTCCGGTCACAGGTGAATCAAGAAAAATGCTCTGTTTTCATAAGAACCTGTCATAATCAGTGGGGACAGGTTTAAACCTGTCCCCGATTATTGATTTTTACGAACTTGTCAATAAAGATTGCTGTCCAAAATTACTACTTCTAAAATGTCCCTTTATATGTTAGCTTTGTGTGGTGTGATTTACACCTCAAGGATCATGAAAAAATTGCCTGAAGAAACGAGAAATATCATATGTATAGCCAACCAGAAGGGGGGCGTCGGCAAAACAACGACCGCTATAAATCTGTCGGCCTCCCTGGCCGCCGCGGAAAGAAAAACTCTTCTAATAGATTGTGATCCTCAGGGAAACGCCACAAGCGGTGTAGGCATAGACCCATCCACAATAAACAGGAAAAATCTTTACTATGCCCTTATTGAAGATGCTCCATTTGAAGAAGTCGTATTCAAGACACAAATTCCCACTCTCGATATTGTCCCCTCTAACCAGGATCTAATCGGCGTGGAGATAGAGTTCGTATCACTAAGTAACAGGGAAAAGAGGCTGAAAAACTTTCTAAAAAGAATTGAATCCTCCTATGAATTTATTATAATTGATTGTCCTCCTTCTCTTGGTTTTTTGACCGTTAATTCTCTTGTCGCATCCGATTTACTCATAATTCCTCTGCAATGTGAGTACTTTGCGCTGGAGGGGTTGGGCCATTTGTTAAACAGCGTTAAACTTGTACAGGCAAGACTCAATCCATCCCTGTCATTGGCCGGTATATTGCTTACCATGTTCGACAAGAGAAATCGGCTTTCCCACCAGGTAGCCGACGAAGCCAGGAAGTTTTTCGGGTCTAACGTATTTAAAACAGTTATACCAAGAAATGTGAGGCTTTCCGAAAGCCCAAGCTATGGATTGCCTATTATACTGTACGATATAAAATCCCGCGGCGCTATTTCATACATGGCGCTGGCAACGGAGATTTTGACCAACGGAAGGATATGATGCCTAAGAAAAACGCATTGGGAAAAGGGCTGGGTGCCATATTCCCTGACCTTATGGATGACCCCGCTGACAAACCAACCTTTGCAGTGTGCGGAATTGAGGAATTATCGCCAAACAGATTCCAGCCCAGGAAGATATTTGACGGAAAAGAACAAAGAAATCTTGCGGCATCCATCAGAAAAAACGGTATATTGCAACCGATTGTTGTGAGAAAGTCTGAATCGGGCTATGAAATTATCGCCGGGGAACGCAGATGGAGAGCCGCTCAGACCGCAGGATTAATGAATGTGCCGATCACTATCAGGCATAATGCAAAAGATGTCGACGTGGCGGAGCTGTCTCTCGTGGAAAATATACAGCGCGAGGAACTGAACCCCATAGAAGAATCGGAGGCATACCAGACTCTCACGAAAAATTTTCGCCTCTCCCAAGACGAAATATCATCTCGGGTGGGTAAGGACCGGTCAACCATAGCAAATTCCCTTCGCCTGCTTAATCTTCCGGGAGAGGCAAAGAACGCCCTGATAAAAAAAGATATTTCTGCTGGACATGCGAGAGCCATCCTGTCGGTTAATTCGCGGGAGAAGCAGATCGCTCTGTTAGTGGAAATCATAAAGAAAAAACTCAGCGTCAGGGAAACTGAAAAACTGGCAAAATCCCTTGATACTCACCTCAAAAAGAAAAAAAAGGTGGAAAAAGATACATACATTACAGACCTCGAGAATAAGATATCTGAAAGATTGATGGCAAAGACAGGCATAAAACAATTGCGTAATGGTGGTGTTATAGAAATTAGATTCTCATCCTCAGATGATCTGGATAGATTGGCGGATATTATCATGAGTGGAGATGATAAGTAAGATGTTTCTTACTATAAAAAGGCATTCTGTCTGTATGCTTTAAAACCTATCAACACCTGTTGATAACATTGTTAATAAAGGTTGGTAATATTGGAATCGTTTTGGACCGAATGTGTTAAAATAATTAAAGAAAGAGTTAGTCAGCAGAACTTTGAAACCTGGATAAAACCTATCAGGATTGTTTCGCTGGAAGATAGTAATATTCTTCTGGGTGTGCCTAATAAGTTTTTTAAGGACTGGCTTGTCGAAAATTATATTGACATTATCAGCAACTCTCTTTCATCTGTGTCTGGTATCGGTGTAGATATAAAATTTATTGTAAATAAGCCGGAGGAAACCGATATATTGCGTGATATGAGCGCAAAAACCACTATAAAAAGCAAGCCGATGCGATTGCACTCATCTCTTAATCTCAACTACAGCTTTGAAAGATTTGTTGTAGGATCATCCAATCAGTTTGCTCATGCGGCAGCCCTTTCTGTAGCGGAACAGCCGGGACATAATTACAACCCCCTGTTTATTTACGGCGGTGTCGGTCTGGGAAAAACACACCTGCTAAATGCTATCGGTATTCATACTGCTTCTCTGTATCCACAAAAGAATGTCCTCTATGTATCAGCGGAGGAATTTATGAATGAACTGATATATTCTATCAGATATGATAAAATGTCTAATTTCAGGGAAAAATATAGAAAGATAGATTCTCTTCTTATTGATGATATTCAGTTTATAGCAGGTAAGGAAAGAACTCAGGAAGAGTTTTTTCACACCTTCAACACCCTTCACGATTCAAGAAAACAGATAGTTGTTACGAGTGATAAATTTCCAAAAGAAATACAGAACCTCGAGGGACGACTACGATCAAGGTTTGAGTGGGGTTTAATAGCTGATATTCAAGCCCCGGATGTAGAAACGAGAATAGCAATTATAGAAAGGAAGGCACAGGAAAACAGTATTAATGTGTCAAACGATATTATACGTTATATAGCCTTCGTTGCGGACTCAAATATAAGAGAATTGGAGGGTATATTAACAAGAATAGCCGCGTATTCTTCCCTTACTGGAAAGGAAATAACAATAGACACAGTAAAAGATGTTATAAAGAACTTACTCAACCACACAGTAAAGACAGAAATAACAATAGATGAAATAATAAAAGCTGTCGCAAAAAAATTGAATCTTAGGGTAGGAGATATAAAATCTCGAAAGAAGAATAAGAATATTGTACTTTCACGTCAGATTGCAATGTATCTTTCAAGAAAGCTGACCAACAACTCCTTTCCGGATATCGGTGATAAGGTTGGAAAAAGGGATCACTCAACCGTTATTTATTCAATTAATAAGATAAAAAAGATGATGGAAAAAGATTATGAAATAAAAAAATTAATGGAAGAGATAGAAGGGATTTTGTAAACTTATTTTCAACCTTTCATCAAGTGTGATTTAAGAAGATATAGTTCAAAAATTATTAAGGTTAGATATATTTTATTAACAAATTAACAGTTCCTACTACTACTACTAATTTTTTAAATTAATAAATCTTTAAGGAATAGGTGAAAAAATGAATTTTTCAATTGAAAGAAATATATTTTTAGAGGGTATTCAAAAAACCCTGGGAGTGGTGGAGAAGAAAACAACTTTGTCGATTCTTAATAATATCTTAATCGAAGCTAAATCAGAACAGATCAGGATAGTCGCCACTGATAGGGAAATAAGTTTAATTTCGTATTATGATGCGAAAATAACAATTCCAGGAAAAATTACTGTTCCCGCCAGGATGTTATTTGAAATGGTAAGAGAGATAGAAGGGGATATTATAGGCTTTAAGGTGATGGAAAATAAATGGGTTAATGTGACATGTGGCAAGGTGATATATAAGATACCTGGTATATCTGCTGATGATTTTCCGGAGGTTTTGGATGTAGAAAATATCGAATTCATGAGGATGAAATGTGATGTATTGAAAAATATAATAGAAAAGACATTTTTTGCAATTTCCACTGATGAAATGAGACCGAACCTGAATGGGGTCTTTTTAAAAGTAATAGATGGAAAGGTTACAGTAGTTACCACTGATGGACATAGATTGTCACTTGTTAATGTACCCTTAGAGAGTGATAAAGGTGATAATATTGAGGGGATAATAATACCGAGAAAAGGAGTATCTGAGGTTAGAAAACTTGTGGAAAATGGTGACTGTGTTGATATTTATGTACTTGACAGCGTATGTGTGGTCAGGAAGGAAAACACCACCTTACGAGTAAGTCTTATTGATGCGGACTATCCTGATTATACAAGGGTGATACCCGAAGAGGAAGGTGTGAAAATACAACTGGACAAAAATCAGATACTCCATTCTCTTAGAAGAATGAGCGTAATGTCTACTGAAAGGTTTAGTGGAGTAAAAATAGATGTCCATGATCAAAGAATGGTGTTGACTTCCACCAACCCGGATATTGGTGAGGCAAAAGACGAGATAGATGTGTCGTATAATGGAGACCCGTTGGAGGCAGGTTATAATGTGAGGTATTTGATAGATGCCATAGATCCTGTTGATGGGAACATAGTGTCTTTTGAAATGAGAAGTGGTGGTGGCCCGGGGGTTATAGAGTCTGTAGATAGCAGGAATTACATGTGTATAATAATGCCTGTAAAATTAAGAAAGGATTAGAAAAAATAATAGTGGAAACATCATACAGTGCGGATAGTATAAAGGTTTTAGGTGGACTTGAAGCTGTCAGGAAGAGGCCTGCCATGTATATAGGCAGCACCAGCAGGGAGGGGCTTCATCACTTGGTATATGAAGTTGTGGATAATAGTGTGGATGAAGCGTCTGCGGGGTATTGTGATGCCATAAATGTCAAGATAAGGGTGGATAACAGTGTCACTGTGGAAGATAACGGAAGGGGCATCCCTGTGGGTATGCACAAGACGGAAAAGGTGTCTGCGGTAGAGGTTGTGCTTACAAAGCTTCATGCGGGGGGGAAATTTGACAATGACAGTTATAAGATATCGGGTGGACTTCATGGAGTGGGTGTTTCTGTGGTCAATGCCCTCTCTGAATATCTTGATCTGGAGGTGAGAAGAGAAGGCAAGGTGTACCGGCAGTCTTATCAAAGAGGAATTCCCGTTCATCCCCTTGAAGAGGTTGGTAAGACAAAGAGAAATGGAACAAAAATAACCTTTATGCCGGATTCAGAAATATTTAAAGAGCTTGATTTCAGCTTCGATGTTCTTTCAAACAGACTCAGAGAGCTTGCCTTCCTGAATAGAGGAATCAGAATAGTTGTTGATGATGAAAGAACAGATAAGAAAAATGAATTTTTCTACAAAGGGGGGATAGTTTCGTTCGTTGAGTACATAAACAGAAATAAAAAAGTTCTCCACAACAAGCCTATATATATCAGCGGGGAAAAGGAGGACTGTTCTGTGGAATTAGCCCTGCAATATAATGAGGGTTACATGGAAAATATTTTTTCGTATGCGAACAGTATAAATACCACAGAAGGCGGAACACACCTTATAGGTTTCAGATCCGCCCTTACAAGGGTGATAAATAACTATCTTGCAAACAGCGGTATCGCAAAAAATGGAAAAACATCCTTGAAGGGAGAAGATGTCAGAGAAGGTCTGGGTTGTGTGATAAGTGTTAAGATAAAACAACCTCAATTTGAAGGACAGACAAAGACCAAGCTTGGTAATAGCGAAGTAAAAGGTCTGGTAGAAGCGGTAGTATATGACAAGCTTGGAACCTACTTTGAAGAAAACCCCGCTATAGCAAAACAGATAGTATCCAAGTCAATTGATGCGTCACGGGCACGGGATGCCGCGAGAAAGGCCCGGGAACTGACACGGAGAAAAAGCGCGCTTGAAGTTACCTCGCTACCGGGGAAATTGGCGGATTGTCAGGAGAAAGACCCGGCAAGGAGTGAAGTGTATATTGTTGAGGGAGATTCAGCGGGTGGCTCTGCTAAACAGGGGAGAGATCGAAAAAACCAGGCCATCCTGCCCCTGCGGGGGAAAGTGTTGAATGTGGAAAAGGCACGGCTTGATAAGATGCTCAACAATAACGAGATCAAGGTTATTATTACCGCCCTGGGTGCCGGTATTGGGGAGGAAGATTATAATATTGGCAAACTTCGTTATCACAAGGTTATCATCATGACAGATGCGGATGTTGATGGTGCCCATATCAGGACCCTGCTTTTAACGTTCTTTTTCCGGCATATGCGTGAGATGGTTGAAAGGGGGTTTTTATATATCGCTCAACCTCCACTGTTCAGGGTAATGGAGAAAAAAAAGGAGTGGTATATAAGTAGTGAAGAGGAGATGAATGATTATATTTTGGAAAATGGGGTGGAAAAGGTTCAAAGCGGCAAAGATGAAGAGGTTATCCGGCTACTGGCTGGAGACCCGGCATTTTCCAGAAGCGATTTTATGGACGCTAATATGCTTTCCAGAACAGGCAAAAGGACAAGCAACGCAGTTGGGAAAAGAGTTGTTTCATACTGGACAGAAGAAGATGAGGAACATGGTGGATATAAGTTATTTTTCAGTATGAAAAGGGCGGGTCAGGATCATACAACCTGGATAGATAAGGATATCTTTAATATGCCGAAATTTGCCGAGGCCAAGGTTCATATCAGTCAGATAAGCCCTCTCGGGGAAGCTCCCTATACAGTAGTGGAAAAAGGCGCTGATGGTGAAAAAAACAATAAGCTGGTTGAGAACATGAGATCGCTGATAGATTACATAATTCAAACAGGACAAAAAGGGGTGTCCATACAGCGCTACAAAGGGCTGGGAGAAATGAACCCGGAGCAGCTTTGGGAGACCACGATGGACCCCGAGAAGAGGACTCTTCTCCAGGTTAAGGTGGAAGACGCCGTGGCCGCTGATGAGATATTTACGACGCTGATGGGAGACCAGGTTGAGCCCCGCAAGAACTTTATATTTGAGAATGCACTTAATGTTTCAAACCTGGACGTATAATCCTGGGGATAATTAACAGGATTTCAGCCAATAAAGCACACACCTTGATTAGAT
>JAFDAR010000108.1 GCA_019313735.1 Deltaproteobacteria bacterium
GCTACTCCCAAGAAACGGGAAGAGGCGAGGAAGAAGGGCCAGGTCGCGAAAAGCCGGGACGCCGCGTCTGTGGCGGTTCTGCTAGCCTGTCTGGTCTTCTTCTGGTTTGGCGCCTCCGGCATGTTCGAAAAGACGATGGCTCTTGCAAGAGGGCTTCTCACCCAGTCCGCTCAGTTCAATGTTGATTGCAATAACATTCAGGGTCTCTCAATCAGTCTTGTATATAAGATTTCCGCTCTGCTTTTCCCTCTTTTTTTGACGGCATTTTCCATGGCTCTGCTTGTCAACTATCTTCAGGTGGGTTTTGTGCTTTCCGCAGAATCTGTGCAGCCGAAACTCTCAAAGATTGATCCGATCAAGGGATTTCAGAAACTGTTTTCCATCAGGTCCCTTGTGGAACTGGCAAAGAATATATTCAAGATTTCGATAGTCGGTTTTAGTGTGTGGGGAATATTGATTTATATCGCAGGGGTCGCATTCAAGATTGTTCTTATGGTCTGTCTGGCTCTTATAATCCTTGCGATTCTCGATTATATTTATCAGAAGTGGGAATTTGAAAAAAATCTTAAGATGACAAAGCAGGAGGTGAAGGACGAATCCAGGCAGACGGAAGGAGATCCTCTTGTAAAGGCAAGAATAAGGCGTCTCCAGAGAGATATGGCCAGAAAGAGAATGATGGCAAGCGTTCCGGAAGCGGATGTGGTTATAACCAACCCCACCCATCTTGCCGTGGCCCTTCGCTATGATCAGACAAGCGTGCTTGCGCCGAAGGTGGTCGCGAAAGGAGCCGGTTTCATAGCTGAGAATATAAAAGATATTGCAAGAAAAAACAACGTGCCCATCGTTAATAATAAGCCGCTGGCACGGGTATTGTATAAGAGTGTGGATGTGGACGAGATAATACCGGCAAATCTGTACAGGGCGGTTGCCGAAGTGCTGGCGTTTGTTTACAGCAGGAAGAGGTAGAAGGTGGAAGGTGAGAGGGTGAGAAGGTTAGAAGGTGAGAAGATTAGTGGAAGACTTTCCTTCTACCTTCAGCCTTCTACCTAAACACCTAAGTTAATATGGCGAATTCTTACGTTAAAACCGGCAGTTTTGTCGATCTATTTAAAGGCAGCAATACGGCGATGGCCGCGGGGGTAGCAGGTATCCTTCTCGTTATGATGATACCGATGCACCCCTTCGTTCTCGACATTCTTCTCTCCTTCAGCATCACTTTTTCTCTGATTATACTGCTGGTTTCCGTTTACGTGCTGAGACCTCTCGAATTTTCCGTTTTTCCGTCCGTCCTCTTAACCGCGACACTGTTTCGCCTGTCCCTTAATGTGGCTTCCACACGTCTTATACTTCTTCACGGCAATGAGGGTTCAGGGGCGGCGGGACAGGTCATCAAGGCATTCGGCGCCTTCGTTGTCGGCGGCAACTATGTAGTCGGGTTTATAATATTTCTAGTGCTCGTTCTTATCAATTTTATTGTGATAACCAAGGGCGCCACGAGGATAGCCGAAGTGACTGCAAGATTCACACTGGACGCGATGCCCGGAAAACAGATGAGCATCGATGCCGATCTCAATGCGGGGCTTATCACAGACGCGGAGGCAAGAAGAAGGCGGCGCGAGATCGGGCTGGAGTCAGATTTTTATGGCGCAATGGATGGGGCGAGCAAGTTTGTCAGGGGGGATGCGATAGCCGGGATTATCATTGCCATGGTAAATATCCTTGGTGGGTTGATTGTCGGAGTGCTGCAGCAGGGTATGCCGGTGGCGGATGCCGCCCGCACCTATACCCTTCTTACCGTGGGTGACGGGCTGGTAACGCAGATTCCGGCGCTGATTGTGTCGACCGCCGCCGGTATGCTTATTTCCAGATCTACAGCTTCGTCTGATCTGGGCAAGGAAATAAAGGGACAACTCTTTGTCCATCCAAAGGCGGTTGGCACGGCTTCGGTTATACTCCTGGTATTTGGTTTGATTCCCGGCATGCCCAGGACACCCTTTCTGCTCCTCTCTCTCGTTTCGGGAGTTATCGCGTATAGAACATTTAAAACGTCACAGAGAGTCGAAGAGACGAAAGAAGAACCGCCGGCGGAAGCGGCGGCGGAGTCCATAGATGCCCTCCTGCCCCTCGATTTCCTTGAACTTGAGATGGGATACAGTCTGGTGCCCCTCGTCGATGCCGGGAAGGGCGGGGAATTGTTAGATAGAATAAAGGCCCTGAGGAGGCAGATGGCCGTTGAAATGGGCTTCGTTATGCCTCCCGTACATATAAAAGACAACCTGCAGATAAAGCCTGGTGAATATATTGTCAAACTGAAAGGGGTTGAAGTGGCCGGTGGAGAAATACAGATGGGTCATTATCTGGCAATAACCGCGGGAGATGAGGGCGCAAAGATAACGGGAACGGAAACAAAGGAGCCCGCCTTCGGCCTGCCTGCCGTCTGGATAGACGAAAAAGAAAAAGAATCCGTTCAGGCGAAGGGGTTTGTTGTCGTCGATCCGGCCACCGTTATTACGACCCATTTGACTGAAATTGTAAAAACGCATGCGGATGAACTGCTGAGCAGACAGGACGTTCAGTCTTTGCTGGATAGTCTGGCGGGCAGCCATCCCAGGGTTGTTGAGGAACTCGTTCCGAATGTCGTTCCGCTCGGCACGCTTCAGAAAGTGCTTCAGAGGCTCCTGAGGGAAAGAATTTCCATTCGCGACCTCCTCACGATACTGGAAACACTGGCCGATTACGTGCCTGTGACAAAAAATGTCGACATGTTAACCGGATATACAAGGCAGGCCCTGGCCAGGACGATAACAAGAGATTATAAGGACGCGAATGGGAACATAACGGTTGTTATGGTCTCTCCCGACATTGAGGACAGTATTAACAAATCTGTCCAGCATACGGAATATGAATCATTCGTTACGGCTGACCCCACTCTGATACAGGAAGTTGTAAGCAATCTCCAGAAATTTGTAAAAACCTTTATCGACAAAGGTCTGCAGCCGGTTATCCTCTGCTCACCCAATGTCAGGATATACTTAAGGAAGATACTGGAGAAGTTTTTTCCCAATATCATTGTTCTCTCCCATAATGAAATTACCCGTGATGTAAATATCAAATCTCTGGGCATGCTGGCGGTAAAAGATGCAGATTAAAAGATATGAAGCGCGAAGCGCAAATGAGGCTATGGACAAGATAAAGGCGGATCTGGGCCCGGACGCCATAGTCCTTTCCAGCAGGAGCCTGAAGGGGAAGATCGAGGTGGTTGCCGCGAGGGATGATAATCATGAAATCCCGGGAGAAAGTGAAGTTGGAAAAGGCGAAAAAGAAGGATCAGACACATTTTCCATAATCAGATCGGATGTTAACGAACTGAAATCCTTTATTATGGATTTCAAAAGAGAAGGAGGCATTTATACCGAGCTGACCGAACTAAAGGAGACGATGGGCGCCTTGTTTGATGTCCTTGGCGTTCAAAGGAATGGGGGCATTTCTTCACCTCTGTCAAAGGCTTATTATCACCTGATTTCGGTCGGCGTATCGAAGGAGCGGGCATGCGCGTTAATAGGGGAAATGAAGAACGATTACCCGACGGCCGGTCCGGAGAATTATCATCATGCCCTGAGTGCCGCTGAGGATGCGATAAAACGATCTATCGAGCCTTCTTATAGAGATCTGAAGAAAAAGAGAATTTCCGCCTTTGTCGGTCCCGCCGGCGAGGGGAAAACGACAACCTTGGCAAAGCTGGCCGCACGTTGTTTATTCGAAGAGAAATTAAATGTAGGTATCATAACCATGGACACATATCGAATAGGCGCGGCGGAACAACTGAAGACATATGCGGATATCATGGATGTTCCCATGGAGATTACCTCTGAGAAAAAGGAGTTCGGGAGGGCTTTGAACAGGTTTGCCGACAGAGATGTTATACTGGTGGATACGCCTGGCAAGAGTCGTGGTGATGAAAATTACCTGTTAAAATTAAAGGAATGTCTTGAGACGAGTACTTCCCTGGAAACGAATCTTGTTTTAAGCATGACATCAAGTCGGGAGAACATGATGGATGCCGCGACAAGATTCGGCATTATAGATTATAAAAATATCATATTTACGAAGCTGGATGACTCAAGGAAATTTGGTTCAATCTACAATGTTATCGATCATGCCGGCAAACCGGTGCTCTACGTTGCCGATGGCCAAAACGTTCCCCGGGATTTGAAAAAAATGGATCCCGCAAAGATTGCGAGGCTGATAGTGGGTCAGGGTTCA
>JAFDAR010000109.1 GCA_019313735.1 Deltaproteobacteria bacterium
GAAAAATACAATGATGCCCTTTCAATGGAAAGAGCGAACGCCGTGAAAGCATATCTGATGCAGAATTTCAAGATCTCTCTGGAAAGAATCACAGTAAAGGCTTATGGTGAGAGCATGCCGATCGCATCGAATGACACCGAAGAGGGACGCGCCCTGAACCGCCGCGTGGAGATTGACATCCATGACTGATTGACAGTCTGAAGGCTACAGGCCGAAGGACAAGGAACTAATCCCGACTCGCCGGGACAGCCTGTCCGCTTGAGAGTAGTTAGCGTTCAGCCTTTTCAATCAGGAACCATTCATCGTCCGAATCAGATGCCGTGTCGACCAGAAGATGTACGATATGTAATTCGGGATACAGTTCTTTGATGTCGTCAAGATCCACCGGCTCGAATCTGTTCTTGTTATTCAAGTAGGCCCGTTCCGTCAGGGCATTAGACTCATAGTTTTCTCTGGTTCTCTTGGATATCTTGTTCAGTGAATATTCCTGCGGACACTGTGTCTGCTGTATAATGAATGTCTTCCGATTCTTCGCGGCCACACCGGCAGCCCTTTTCCTGAGAGACTGGGTAACGAATGTGGCATCGAGGATGACTCCCCTCCCCTGCGACGAAAGCTCGTCGGCCATGGAAAACATTGTGTCATATACGAGCGTCCTCTTATCCATATTGGACGCTACTTTTTCGTCGAAGATATCCTCGTCTTTCAGGACTTCGCGGCGTATTACGTCTGTCCGCAACATCTCGTAGCCCTTTAAACGCGCTATAATTTCGGTGGTCTCAGTCTTGTTCGTTGCAGGAAGTCCGCAGGCAATTAAGACAGCATCGCTTCCGATTTCCTTTTCGACAAATTTCTTAAAGGGTATCTTCATGAGCCGGCCCCTTCGTAAATGATTGATCTCAAATTCTGACAAGTTTGTAAAAAGTCAGTTTTCTTCGCTCAGAATCATTTTGGGGATGCTGCTATTGTTACCTGAGAATACCGATATTACAAATCAAATTGTCCCGCTACGTAATCGGGGACATTGATGTCGCCTATAATCACTGGATTCTGATGGCAGTCTGATCCGCCTGTTACTATCAGCCCTTCTTTGCGGGCAAATGCAATATATGATTCGATTGTCCTTTCGCTGTGTCTCGAATGCCAGCATTCCACGCCGTCTATGTATTCCAGCATGGCCTCACGGATAATAGCATGCTGCTGGGACACAGAAGACGTGAGCGACACAAGAGATGACCCGTTGGGGTCATTGGGATGGGCGATTACCAGCCTTCCTCCGGCGCCTCGTATCAACCCGGAAGCATCTTCCAGACTCAGCGGCATCTTCGGAACATCACACTTCACAAGATATTTGGAAAACGCCTCCTTTTTATTGCTGACTATACCCTTTTTTATCATGTAATTCGCAATGTGCGGGCGGCCGAATGACCCGTCAACGCTTGCCTGTATCTCTTCCATATCGTGATCTGAAAAGCTCTGCCTGCCCTCTTTCTGAAATTCCCGGTTGATATTTTTCAGTATCTTCTTCGCCCTTTTTTCCCTGAAATCTCGCAGCTCCTGAAGCCTGCTCATAAGAGGTTCATAATGGATATCATACCCATAACCGAGGAAATGAAGTTCCACACTCTTGCCATCTTTATATGCCGGGTGAGAAAAGATTACGCTGAGTTCAACACCTGGGATGTACGCGATTCCATATCGGGCGGCAAGCGCTATCGCCTCATCCTGGCAGTGAATAGCGTCATGATCGGTGATTGACATAAACTGTATTTCTCTTCTGGAGGCCTCGGCAAAGATCTCCTCCAGCGTCCATTTGCCGTCCGATCCGTTTTTCGAGTGAATATGGAGATCAATTTTCATTGGTCACATACCTATAGGCGAGATCATAATATTGTTTTGCTTTTTGAAAAGCCTCGTGCCGGGAGACATCACCGAGACCATCGTCATCCAGCATGAACGATGTGACTTTTGCCCTGACCATGGCCCTGTAAACCTTGTAAAATTGCAGGACATCACGCAGCGTCGCATCACCCGATTCATCTATATAGGTATTTACAAAGAGGTCTCCGAGATCGCTCCTGCCGTTGAAATCAAAATCCATTGACAAAAAGGCCACATCCGACGCCACATCCCCGAAGCGAAATCTTTCATTAAACTCGATGCAGTCAAATACAGAGATAGCATCATCTTCAATGCATATATGCTGAAGGTGGAGATCACCGTGACAGTCTTTAATACAGCCCTGCCCTATTCTCATATCGAACAGGAACGGATTTTTATCCATGAACGACCTGCTCCATGACTCGAGGGTATTGAATGCCTCCTCACTCACAGGACCGCCCGCATATTTTTTCGTTTGATCAAAATTTTCTATCACATTGGTGGAGATAACATCGAATGTCCCGAATGCCTTTGCCTTTTCATCGCTCGGTATATTCCCGTAAACCCGGGCAAGATGTTTCCCAACACGCTTCACGTCATCTTCTGTTACCTTACCCGCATCCATGAGCCTGTACAGCATTCTCTCTTCGGGAATCTTTTTCATCTCAACGGCATATTCAACAATAGAGTCTCCATTGCCGAGCAGGAGATTCCCCTCCTTATCTTCGACAATCCCAACGACATCGTTATATACATCGGGGGCAAATCTACGATTTAATAAGATTTCTTTGTCACAGTAATATTTTCTTTTTTCAAGTGTAGTGAAATCGAGAAAACCGAAATCAACGGCTTTCTTGACCTTGTATACGAGATCGCCTGCAATGAAAATAAAGGAAATGTGTGTCTGGATGAGCTCCACTGTGTCTGGTCTGTGGGGATAAAATTCAGGCTTCATCATTGATTCGACAAGCTTGGGATAGTTCACTCTGTTTCTCTTTTCTTTGATTATTATGTCAATCAGCTTTTTCTATCTTCTTCTTCTCCTCTTCTGCAAGGCGTTTTTTCGCCTCACGTATGAAGTAGGCGGTCTTATAGTTCATACCGAGGCCGGCATATTTCTCTTCAACGGTTTTAAACCTTCCCAGCGCGGCGCGGTATTGCCCAGTATTGAAATAAAACTGCCCCACATAAAATTCATGCTCGCCGAGTTTCTTCCTGCATTCCGTTAATTTCTTTTCAGCCAGGAAAGAAAATTTACTGCTGGGGAAACGGGAAATGAGTTTCTCAAATGATTTCTCCGCCATATGTGTTTCTGTCTGATCGCGGTCCATCTCCAGCATCTGCCTGTAGTGACACAATCCTATCTGGCACATTACATATGGAAGGTTCTCGCTGGTTGGATGAAACTCCATAAAGTCGTCGTAATTTGCCTCCGCGGAGATATAATCCTCATCACTGAAATATGAATCGGCCACCCCCAGTTCGGCAAGAATCGCATATTCGCTGAGGGGATATTCTTCTGTCACTCTCTGAAATATCTCAACAGCATCTTTATAATCCCTGTTTTGATACGCCTCCTGTCCCCTCATGTAAAGGGCTTCGGGCGTGCTTGGACCTGATGGACCGTTCCACCACAGACAACCAGTAAGAGAAAACATAAAGACAACTATAAGGAACATCCTTGCAAGTTTCATATCTATAATACCTTCTTTAAAGATTCCGCCAGTTGATTTCCACCAATCAGCGCATCAACAAATTCCCCGTCCCTGGAAAGGAGAATTGCGGGTATCTCCCTTATAGCACAATCGCCCTGACAACCGGCTTTCATCGTGCGGATATATCAACAGGCCTTTTTCATCACCTGTTATTCTCCCGCAGTTTATTTCCCGGGCTCAATCTATTGGCTTACCTTCTTAATGTCAAACACTATTTCAATGCCGCCCTTCAAGTGTTTTGACAAGTATCGTGTAATTTGATACAGATACAACCGTCTCAGAGAAAATGGGTGCTTGTATTCGAAAGGAAATCGTCATGAACCCGGTTGGCATAATCTCCGGCACAATCCCCCTGCATGAAGAGAATATATTTCAGGACCTGAAGAAAACCGTGGTGAAAACCGAATTCGGCAGCGCGCTGGTCTTTCTCTCGGAAATCATCGCGTTTATACCAAGGCACGGTATGGACTCGAAAGGCAGCATACCCCCTCACATGATCAATCACCAGGCAAATCTCAAGGCGCTACAGGACATCGGAGTAAAAGAGATAATAGGGGTAAACTCTACAGGTTCCCTGAAAAAAGAAGTAAAACCGGGAATGATTATCATACCGGACGATTATATCTCCATCTATGAAACCCCTACCATATTTCACAACAACGCAGTCCACACAATACCGTCTCTCGACGAAGGGATCAGAGAAAGACTGACCCTCGCAGCCGAAGGGCTTGGAATAAATGTAATTAAAAACGGCGTTTACTGGCAGACTACAGGACCGAGGCTGGAGACAAAGGCCGAGATAAGAATGATGTCTCAGTTCGCCGATATCGTTGGAATGACCATGGCAAGCGAGGCAACAATCGCGCAAGAATTGGGGATTTCTTACGCCGCGATATGCTCTATAGATAATTACGGTCATGGCCTTGTTGAAAAACCGCCGACACCGGAAGAAATCAGGAAAGGCGCGCGCAAAAATACACGCAATATGCTGGAGATTGTAAAGAAGTACGTAAATGAGTTTTCCGGCGGCGGCAAAACCACAATGTAACTCCCCCGTAAAAGTATTATCCCGAAAGCACGAAAAAACGAATGCACGAAAATTACAACATATCCAGTTGACGCGGCAACATTTTCATGCGTGGCCAGATGACTGAGAAACGCCTTAATTTCACTCTTTGCCATATCCCTCGGATATTTTTTGCTGCCGTGAAATTTTATGTACCGTACAATCCAGTCACAGTACGTTTTCTCGGTACGATACGCGTAATGATGATAGCGCATAACCTGGCGAACTTGATCCAT
>JAFDAR010000110.1 GCA_019313735.1 Deltaproteobacteria bacterium
TATGCGACGAATGCGGAGGCTTGATAACCATCGATTCCCAGGCAAGCACAGGCAACAGGATCTTTGCTGTCATGGTCCCGGGACAGAGCTGTCCCACATGCAGAAAAAAGGGAGAAGAAATTTTTGAATCAACAGCCGGGGGATCATACGATTATGTGTATTTCCAGGACAGGGACAAAGATATATTTCTGGTGAAATAAGGGAAGGATATTATGGGGAAAACAGAAGACAAAACTCGTGAAACGGCAAAAAAGCTCTTTGGCGGTGGCATACAAATGGACCCTCCCTACTTCATGTGGAAAGAGTTTAACCGGGAGCTCGCCAACGACTTTTCCAGATTTATAACGGGCAATCTGTATTCCAGAACCGTGCTCACACTGCCAGAGAGGCAGATGGCCGCGTGTGCCATGCTGGCCGGGAATGAACTGCGACTGTATGTCAACGCGGCGCTGAATGTCGGCTGTGATCCTCAGAAACTGACTGATGTCCTGAAAGAAAGGGGGCAGTGGCCGATTGAGAGATCAGCAGAAATATAATTTCAGCAGGATCATGGAAATCATTGACAGGTTAATGGCCCCGGACGGATGCCTGTGGGAAGGATGTCGGAAGATACCTGATAGAGGAGGCATACGAGGTCATCGACGCGATAGATGATGGTTCCCCGGATGCCCTGAAAGAGGAGCTCGGAGATGTTCTCTTTCAGATCTTGTTTCTGGCAAAACTCTCGGACGAAAAGGGCGAATTCGATATATCCGACGTAGTGAATGTTATATCGAAGAAGATGATACGCCGTCATCCCCACGTCTTCGGGAATACAAAAGTCCGGGACGTGGAAGAGATCCGGTCCAACTGGAAAAAGATAAAGGGACGTGAGGAAAAAAAGGAAATGAAGGGTGCATCCCTTCTCCGGGGCATTCCGCGCTCCATGCCTCCCCTCATGACGGCACACAAGATAACCGGCAGGGCATCCGGAGTGGGTTTTGACTGGAAAGACACAACCGGCGTCCTGAAAAAGATTGACGAAGAGATGGGAGAACTTAAGGAAGCCATCTCAAGCGGAAAGAAAGATCGCATAGAAAACGAGATAGGCGACATGTTTCTCTCGCTGGTTAATCTGTGCCGATTCACCGAAACAGACCCTGAAAACGCTCTCAGATCTTCATTGAAAAAGTTCGCGGCGAGATTCTCCTTTATCGAGGAGAGTTTAAAAAAGAATGAAAAGTCTCCACGTGATGTCTCTCTAAAAGAGATGGATAATTTATGGAATATGGCAAAAAGAACAGAGAGGGTGACTGACGAACAATGAAATTTTTCCTCTGTGTCATAGGAATGGTTCTGATATTAGAAGGTCTCCCCTATTTCGCCTTCCCTGAGAAAATCAAGGATTATCTCATGAAGGTGTCTGCCATCCCCGGCAAGACACTAAGGATACTGGGATTTGCATCGGTTATAATCGGCCTGTTTCTCGTCTATCTGGGAAGAAACTAAGAGCTATAAATAGTGATGGTCTTGTAAAAAGTCTTTTCGGAGCGAATCCAAGCATTTTGGGAAAAAGATGCTGGTAGTGACCGGCGTTAAAAAATCTAACTGTTTGAGTGCGTTAGCACGAGTTTTAGATTTTTAGCCGGAAATGATTTTGAGCGAAGAAAACTGACTTTTTACGAACTTGTCAATAGTGGCTATTTTAATATTTGTTGACTTTGAGGGACTTTTTTGATTATTTCTCGGAACTTGCCATGAAAACAGAAGAATTTTATTACAATCTCCCGGAAGAATTAATCGCGCAGAAGCCTTGTGAGTCAAGAGATCATTCAAGGATGATGGTGGTGGACAGACGCTGCGGGTCCTTCGAATGCAGGCATTTTTATGAGCTGCCTGAATTTCTGGAGAGAGATGATCTCCTGGTTGTCAACAATTCCAAGGTTATCCCCGCGAAGCTTTCCGGGGAAAAATCTACCGGCGCCACGATCGAGATGCTCCTGCTCCAAAAGACAACAGGCTCGCCCACGATATGGGAAGTTCTATTGAGACCTGCCAAACGGGTCAGTGTGGGAACAAAGATCCACCCGGAGACCGGATTTGATACCTTTCTCGAAAAGTTTGGAAGCGCGCCCCTTCCACCATACATAAAGAGAAAAAAAGGACTCATCAAAAACCCGCAGGATTTGCAGAGGTACCAGACCATTTACGCGAAAAATCCCGGCTCGGTCGCTGCTCCTACCGCCGGTCTGCATTTCTCTGAAGGGACTCTCGATACGCTGCGCGGGAGGGGATCCAACATCGCTCAGGTAACGCTGCATGTGGGATATGGAACCTTTCTGCCCATTGAATCGGAGTTTGTGGCAGATCACAAAATGGAGAGGGAAGCCTTCGAAATAAGCAAAAATGCGGCTGAAAAGATCAACCGAGCCGAAAGGGTTGTGGCCGTGGGCACAACTTCGGTAAGGACGCTGGAATCAGCCTCTGACCCGGACGGAAAGGTAAATCCGGGAAAAGGAACTACCGATATCTTTATATATCCGGGCTACCGTTTCAAGGCCGTGGACAGATTACTGACAAACTTTCATCTGCCGGCATCTTCACTCTTTCTTCTTGTATGCGCCTTCGCGGGGAAAGATCTGATATACAAAGCCTATGAAAAGGCCATCGAGGAGAAGTTCAGGTTCTACAGCTATGGCGATTGCATGTTGATACTGTAAGAATAATCGGGGACAGGTTTAAACCTGTCCCTACTTGATTAGAATTGGGACGCATGGACACAAAAGACAGACCCCAGAAACAGGGATCCGTGAACAGTGGATTCGACTTCAGGCTTCTTCACAAAGATCTGGAATCGGAGGCGCGGCTGGGGAAAATAATGACTCCGCACGGGGAGGTGGACACGCCCGTCTTCATGCCCGTGGGAACCCAGGGAACGGTAAAGGGACTCACACCGGAAATGGTGAGTGACCTGGGGGCACAGATAGTACTCGGAAACACCTATCACCTCTACCTGAGGCCCGGCCATGAACTGATCAGAACCCTGGGCGGTCTGCACAAATTCATGAACTGGCAGCATCCTATCCTGACCGACAGTGGCGGATTTCAGATATACAGCCTGGGGGCTCTGAGAAAGATAACAGAGGAGGGGGCGTCGTTTCAGTCTCACATAGACGGCTCAAGCCACTTTATAGGCCCTGAGATATGCATGGAGATTCAGGAGGCCCTGGGCTCTGATATAATGATGTGCCTTGACGAGTGTGTTTCATATCCCGCGGAGTTCGACTATGCGGAAAAATCGCTTGACATGACGCTGCGGTGGGCGAGAAGATGCAGCGCTGCAAAAAAAAATGACTGCCAGGCCCTCTTCGGGATATCTCAGGGGGGAGTGTACGAGACACTGCGCAGGAGGGGTATAGAAGAGCTGATCGACATAGGGTTCGACGGCTATGCCCTGGGGGGGTTGAGTGTCGGAGAGCCCAAGGAGGTTATGCGTGATATAACCGCCGCATTCACCCCTCTCCTGCCTGAAGAAAAACCGCGATATCTCATGGGGGTGGGTTTTCCGGAAGATATCGTGGAATCTGTTTATCATGGGATAGACATGTTTGACTGTGTGATGCCCACAAGAAACGCGAGGAACGGAATGCTGTTTACAAGTGATGGAAAAGTTGTTATAAGGAACGCCCGTTATCGTGAGGATGATTCGCCTCTTGACAGCGAGTGTGATTGTTACACGTGCAGAAATTACTCCCGGGCATATCTCAGACATCTGTTTGTCGCCGGAGAAATCTTGGGGCTCGTTTTGAATACCATCCACAACATCAGATATTTTATGAATCTGATGAAAGAGATCAGGGACGCAATAAGAAATGACAATTACAAGACCTTTAGAAAAGATTTCATGTTCCGGTTGTCATACGCGGGGCCTGAAAACAATTAAAAACTTCAAGGAGGAACAGATAAGATGACGGGCATGGCATACGCGATGGGAGCAGGAGGAGCAGGCGGAGGAGCAGCCTCTGGTGGAGACATGAACTTTATCATTGTAATGGTTGCCATCTTCGCGATTTTTTATTTTCTTCTCATAAGACCGCAGCAGAAGAAACAAAAAGAAACGAAGGAAATGCTGAGCAACATCGCTCATGGAGACATGATAGTCACAGCAGGCGGACTGCATGGAAAGATTACGGCCATAACCGAACAGGTTGTGACCCTGGAAGTGGCCGACAAAGTGAAGGTCAAGATTTCAAGGGCCCACATTGCGGGTATCACACAAAAAGCGACTCCATAAGCAGCAGCGAAAGGAACTCAAATGTCTGATAAAAACATCAAGGTGAGGGGAATTGTAACGCTTGTCATCGTTGCAGTCGCCCTGTTCTTTCTCATACCCTCCATAACACAGAAACTTCCTTCCGTCTGGAAAGACAATACAGACAAGATCCACTTGGGTCTCGATCTCCAGGGGGGAATGCATCTGGTCATGGAGGTGGAAACCGAAAAGGCAGTCGAGAGCGCCATGGAGAGGATCTCGAATGATCTGAAAGAGACCCTCATGGAAAAAAGGGTGCGTTTTAAACACCTGAATCGGGAGGGCGGGGCTGTCACCACCCTTGAGTTGCCCGACAAGGAGTCAAGCTCGCGGTTCGAAAAGATACTGAAGAACGATTTTCCCAACCTTGATATCAAATCTTCAGAGATAGCAAACGGGATAGAAAAGGTTTATCTGAAGATAAGAGATAAACGGGTTGCTGCGATAGAAAAATTTGCCCTGGAACAGAGCCTTGAAACAATACGAAACAGGGTGGACCAGTTCGGTGTTTCTGAACCTGAAATAATACCCCAGGGCAAGGATCGCATACTTATACAACTGCCGGGAGTCAAGGACCCGCAAAGGGCTATCAACCTGATCGGAAAGATGGCTCTTCTGGAATTCAAGCTGCTGGATGAGGAATACAGCCTGGATGAGGCGCTTAAGGGGAATGTGCCCTCCGGTGATATCATAGCTTACGGGTACAAGGTAGAGCGTGCGACGGGACGAAGAACGAAGATCCCATATCTGCTCAAGAAGAAGACTCTCCTGACGGGCGAGTCCCTGGAGGATGCCAGGGTATCAATCAGCGACAGGTTTGGCGAGTCGTATGTCTCTCTGAAGTTTGATTCTCAGGGCGCGAGGGATTTTGACAGGATAACGGCAGCAAATATCAAGAAACGTCTGGCAATTGTCCTGGATGGTGTGGTGCACTCCGCGCCTGTAATACAGGAAAGAATCTCAGGCGGCAACGCCCAGATTACCGGCAATTTTACCATGGACGAGGCACACGATCTGGCCATTGTCCTCCGGGCAGGCGCGCTACCGGCTCCTGTCAGGATACTGGAGCAGAGAACCGTGGGACCCTCCCTCGGCCAGGATTCCATAGATAAGGGGATCCTGTCCATAATTGTGGGCGGCATACTGGTTATACTGTTCATGGTAATGTACTACAGCATGTCAGGGATCGTCGCCGATATCGCGCTTTCCTTGAACATAGTACTGATCCTGGGCGCGCTTGCCGCGTTCAAAGCAACTCTAACTCTTCCCGGTATCGCAGGTATCGTGCTGACCATAGGCATGGCCGTGGACGCGAATGTCCTCATATTCGAGAGGATCAGGGAGGAGTTGAGGCTGGGCAAGTCTCCCCGGGCTGCCATAGCGGGGGGATACTCAAAGGCCCTGCTCACCATTGTGGATGCAAATGTCACCACCCTTATCGCCGCTCTGGTGCTTTTCCAGTTCGGGACAGGACCCGTCAAGGGATTCGCCGTCACACTCAGCATAGGCATAATATGCAGTATGTTCACCGCCATCTTTGTGACGAGAATCATTTACGACTATTTCGTATGGGA